>JAJSAA010000147.1 GCA_024274995.1 Deltaproteobacteria bacterium | reverse complement strand
GCCTTTTCCGTCAAGTTTGGTCAGTTCAAGACCCCGGTGGGTATGGATTTTAATACCTCCGGGGCCAAATTAGATATTACCAGACGCGGGATGGAAAAGGCCCTGGTTCTGGAACGTTCCCTTGGCGCCATGTTCAGCGGCCGTAAGATCGGCGGCCTGTTTGGTTACGATATTGGGGTCTTTAATCCGGCTACCCGCGCCGGCAAGGTCGTGGATAATCCCTTGACGACCAAGAAATCACACGGTGTCGCGGGGCATGATTTGGCCTATGCCGCCCGGGGGATGGCGGATTGGCATGATCTGCATATGGAACTTTCCTACGGTGTATCGCAGGAGGCGGCCGGGGATAACTATACCCCAGGCACCAAGGCGGAGGATTATTCGGTCTGGGATGTTGCCGCGGCCTATAAATTAAATGATATGACCTTGAAGGGCGAGTATGTTGCGGGTAGTAATATCAAGGGGGTAAAGGATCGTGATGAATCTGTCTGGTACCTGCATGCCGGGTATCGCTTCCTGCCCATGGTGGAGGGGGTGGTTCGCCACTACCAGGCTCATTATGATCCGGAAACCGGCCCCAGCACTGACCTTGGCAATACCTATCTCGGGGTTAATATTTTTCTGAATACAGCTGCCAAATATACGGCCCGTGTTCAGTTAAATTATGTAATTGCCAGCGGGGATGACGGCTTCACCGGCAATACCTATGCTGGTGTGACCGGTGGTTACCGGGATAACGTGATTCTGGCGCAGTTTCAGCTGGCCTTCTAATTTTTTGCTTCCGCTCCGCTATGAAAAGGCTCGGCCCTGTAAAATGGTCCGGGCCTTTTTTTATGATCGTGAAAGCGCCCGGCTGCTTCAGTAGGGCCGTTTAATATAAAATATAAAATATAAAATATAAAAAGAGCCCTGGCCGCTGTTTTATCTCGAAGCCCTGAAAGTAATTACACTATTTAATTAAAAACTTTTATATTGACAAACAGATAAACAGTGTTATTTTGATGAGCATATACACAAAACAGATGGCCTGGCCTGCCGGGCATATTCTGGTGCTGGCAGTAACGACGGGTAGTTATACAAAAATACAAAAATACAAAAATACAAAAAGTGGGGTCGGCGAAGATGGCCGCTAATGTTTTGGTTCTCGGAAGCGGTTTTTGGCGGGCTTACGGCCGCGATTCAACTGCGGAAACTTAACAAAAACGGCAGGGTACCGCGGCTACCGGGGACATAGATTGTGAAAATTATATTAGTGTGGTCCCAGGGTGGGGAAATAGATGAATTTGAGGCTGG
This sequence comes from Deltaproteobacteria bacterium, assembly GCA_024274995.1. Lineage (GTDB taxonomy): Bacteria > Desulfobacterota > Desulfobulbia > Desulfobulbales > VMSU01 > JAADIV01. The sequence goes on along the minus strand of JAJSAA010000147.1, from coordinate 1,224 downwards.
TCTTGCCGCCTCCGGGGCCGAGATTATGCGTTATAGCTCCGGTGCCGAGGTCCTTGAGGTCGTCAGAAAGCACTGGGATATTATTCTAATCGTCAGTGCTGAAAAGCTTGCCGATATGACTAATATGGAATTGATTAAAAAAATATTGGCCCTGAATGCCGCGATCAATTGTGCCACGGTTAGTCAGCTTTCAGCGGAGGAGTTCCACGAAGAGAGTGAGGGACTGGGAATATTGATGCGTCTGCCTCCGAGTCCCAAGGGGGAATCGGCCGCAGTTCTTCTGACCCATTTAAAGCGTATTGGCCTCATCGCTCAAACAAATCAGGTTGATCTATGAATTGGGTGAAAATATGATAATCAGTATCGCCAGCGGTAAGGGCGGCACGGGCAAAACGACCATTGCCGCCAATCTTGCCTTTTCTCTGCCCAGGGCGCGGATTTTAGACTGCGACGTGGAAGAACCCAATGTCCATCTATTTATTAAACCGGAGCTTGATTATCGCGAAGAGGTTGGGACAGCTGTTCTGCTGATAGATGAAGAATTGTGCGATGGCTGCCGGAAATGCGTTGATATCTGCCGTTTTCGGGCTCTTACCATGATCGGCAGTAAGATATTGACCTTCCCGGAGATGTGCCATAGTTGTGGCGGCTGCCTGGAGGTCTGTCCGCGGGGGGCGGTTGGTGAAACAAGCCGCCAGCTGGGAATTATCGAGGGCGGTAGGCGGGATAATATCATTTTTTTTCATGGCCTGCTGCGGGTGGGGGAATCAATGGCTCCGCCTCTGATAAAGAAGGTGCGCTCCTTTTGCCGCTCTGATGAAATTAATATAATTGATGCCCCGCCCGGTACCTCGTGTCCAGTAATTATGGCCACCAAGGATACCGATTTTGTGATTCTGGTAACCGAGCCGACCCCCTTTGGGCTCCATGATCTGAAGTTGGCGGTGGAGGCGATGAAATTATTGGGAGTTCCCATGGGGCTGGTAATTAACCGGGCTGATATGGGAGATGACAAGGTTTTGCGATATGCCGAAGCGGAACAAATCCCCCTCTTGCTGAGTATTCCCTTTAAAAGAGAAATTGCCGCCGTTTACTCGCGCGGGGAGCTTTTTGCCCAGGCCTTTCCGGAGTGGCAGGAGAGATTCAGGGGAATGTTTGCTGAAATTACCGCTATTGTCGAGGGGGGCAGAAAATGAAGGAAATTGTTATTTTAAGCGGCAAGGG
>JAJSAA010000146.1 GCA_024274995.1 Deltaproteobacteria bacterium | reverse complement strand
CAGTCGCCCTCTTAGTGCAGGCCATCTTTTTTGGAGACGGCGGCATATTATCTTACGGAGCCAATTGCTTTAACATGGCCATCGTCCTACCATTCGTTGGTTATTTTATCTATTGGCTGACCAGCCGGGGAGCAGCCGCCGGCTCAGGCCGTCATTGGTTTGCCATTGCCCTGGGCAGTTATGCTGGAATCAATGCCGCCGCCCTCTGCGCCGCCATTGAACTTGGAATCCAGCCGCTCCTTTTTCATACCGCCAACGGCACCCCCCTTTACTGTCCATACAACCTCAGCCAAACCATTCCAGCCATGATGATTGCTCATTTAACCATAGCCGGTATTGCTGAGGTGATCGCAACTGAAGGAGTTTTGGCCTTTACCAGGCACTCGATTCACCTGGGCCTTAAGACAAATATCAAAGACGAGGGGGTAAGAGTATGAAAGGAATAAAAAAGTTATGGATTGGCCTGGGCCTGCTGGCCCTGATTTCTCCCATAGGACTTTTGGCCACTAATACCGCCTGGGGTGAATGGGGCAGTGAGGAACTGACTAAGTTGCTGGGCTATGTTCCCGCTGGCATGGTTAGATTCAGCGATATCTGGAAGGCACCATTTGCGGATTACAGCATTCCCCAGGCCGGGGACAAGCCGGGCTATGTTCTCTCCGCGCTCATCGGGATGGGTCTTATTATTCTCATTACCTGGTTCCTCGGCCGCCTTTTGGCACGAAAATAGTAGAGTCCCCAAAAAAACCAATAATGAGCAGAAATAATTTTGTTGGTAAAACCCTGGCCGGGCTCACCGAGGCGATTAAACAGGCCATCTTCGCGGAGCGTTACGCCCGGCTTCCCGGTCTGCTTCAGGGACTCGATCCCCGAGGTAAAATTATAACCTTTCTATCCCTCTTAATTGCCACCGCCATTACCCGTCATCTTAGAGTTATGGCGCTAATATATCTGTTGACTATCGTTCTCGCTCTGGCTTCCCGCATCCCTTTGCTTTTTTTCCTCAAACGGGTCTGGCTCTTCATTCCACTCTTCACCGGCATCATTGCCCTGCCAGCTATCTTTAATATTGTTACCCCCGGCCAACCGCTTATTACCCTGCTGACCTTTGCTGCCCCGCTTAACTGGGGGCCGTTTCATCTCCCCGCCACCATTACTATTACCCAGCAGGGGCTGCATGGGGCGGAAATCTTTATCCTCCGGGTGGCGACTTCAGTTTCCCTATCCGTACTGCTGGTGCTGACCACGGAATGGGCTCGTCTTCTTCAGGCCCTGTCAGCCCTTCATTTTCCCAAGATCGCTATTCTTATTTTCGGTATGACCTACCGTTATATCTTCCTGTTTATTAAAGTGGCAGAGGAAATGTTTCTGGCCCGTCGCAGCCGCACCGTCGGCCGGACAAATACCAGAGAACAGCAGAATTGGCTGTCTTCCAGGCTGGGTTTTTTATTGAACCGCTCATATAAACTGAGTAATGATGTCTATCTTGCCATGCTCTCCAGGGGCTGGACCGGCCACGCCCGCTTTCTGGACGATTTTCGTTTCCAATGGCGGGACGCGGCCTGGGCCGCCTTTACAATTATCTTTATCGGCGCAATTATTTTTTTTGGGGAGATGAAATGAGCAACACGGTTTTTAAGGTTAGCAAGATGAGCTATAATTACCCCGGCGGTCTTTCCGGGCTGCATGATATAGATTTCAGTATCAGACAAGGTGAGAACGTGGTCTTTCTCGGCGTAAACGGCTCCGGCAAATCTACCCTGCTCAAGTTAATTGACGGCCTTTATTTTCCGGATCAGGGCACGATAGAGGCCTTTGGAGAGCCCTTAACGGAGAGCCGATTGCAGGACGAAACATTCGCCTTTGCCTTTCGGCGCCGGGTGGGGTTCCTCTTTCAAGATCCAGACTCTCAACTCTTTCTCCCCACCGTCTGGCAGGAGGTGGCCTTTTCTCCTCTCCAAATGGGACTAGTACGGGAAGAGGTGGAAGAAAAAACCAATGCCGCCCTCAATGCCCTGGGAATTGAAAAGCTTAAAGACCGAGTCCCCTATCAACTCAGCGAAGGTGAAAAGAAAAAGGTGGCCTTAGCCTCATTGTTAGCCTTAGATCCGGAGGTCTGGCTGCTTGACGAACCAACGGCCAATCTTGATCCACGTACCCAGGACTGGGTTATTGAGTTTATTCTTTCGCTAACGGCAAAAGGCAAAACCCTGATTGTGGCTATTCATGAACTCGAGGTAGCCAAGGTAATCGCCGATCAGGCCTACATCCTCGGCGAGGATCATCGACTGGCCGCTCAAGGCAACCCGCAGGAGATATTACAAGATGAGGCCCTGTTGTTACGGGCCAATCTCATGCATCGCCATCGGCATGTCCACCCCGCTCTTACCCACCGCCATCCGCATCAACATTAAAGCATAAACGTTTCAGTAGCACCCCAATTTCAACTATTACGGCGGGTACTTACGCCTTTTGCTTTGTTCGCCTTTATGGTATCAATAGCCTATTTTTGATTTATGAAGATTATAGGAGATTGATATGCCTTCTGATTTAATGCTTTATTCCGGCGCCATTATATTGGGAGCCTTACACGCCTTTGAACCGGGCCACGGTAAGACCCTGATCGCCGCCTATATGATAGGTACCAAGGGCCGGGCCGTGGACGGTATATTATTGGGTTTGATTGTTACCTTTACCCACACCTTCAGCGTAATTATCCTCGGCATTGCCGCTAAACTCCTGGCCCACAGTTATTCCGGAATTCAGCTCCATGCCTGGCTCGGCCTTGGTTCATCGGCCATTATTCTCATAGTTGGTATCTGGCTGTTGCAACAACGGCTCAGTCGCAACAGCAGCCATAATCATATACATCTCTTTGGTTCCAGCCACGACCATCATGACCGCATCCATCCCCATCATAGTCACGAATATTCCCACGAGCACAGGCAGCCCCACAATCACGCTCACGATCATCAGAACGCAGCTGTCACTCCGGCCGAGCGTTATAATAAATGGAATCTATTATTACTGGGAATTTCAGGCGGTCTCATCCCCTGTCCTGCCGCCATTGCCACCCTTCTGGCCGCTATTGGCGCCGGCAAAATAGCCAAGGGCCTGACCGTAACCCTTTTCTTCAGCCTTGGCCTGGGCTTAGTCATGATGACCATTGGCCTGATACTGTCTCAAGCCAGCCGTCTTACGGAAAAGATAGGCGGCAATCAGGAGTTAAGCCGCCGTTTAGGAATTTTCAGCGCCTTAATAATAATTGCCTTAGGCGGTTATACAATGTTCAACTCCATTACCTGGGTAATGAGTTTGAAATAACGACATAACTTCAGTCACCCTTTTAGCTCACAATCATGAAACTGATATACCTGCTGATTACCTTGCTGGTTTTAAGCGCCCGGCCAGTCGAGGCCCATATAGGTAAGGGCAAAATTGCCGACCCGGTGGCCGAAATAGAATATCGTATGCTGCTGGATTTTCAACCGAAGAAAAATGATATCAGAAACAAACTGGGAATGGCTCTATACCGTATGAAGAAACTGCAGGAGGCAAAAAAACAGTTTAACACTGTCCTCAAAAATGACCCCGCGAATTTCAACGCCACGGATGCCCTAGGGTTAGTCATGCTGAAACAGCAAAATGCTCCGGCGGCCGCGGCTCAATTTAAAAAGGCCAAGGCCCTGAATCCAGCCGACCCTCTGGTATATTACCATCTCGGCCAGGCCTATATTATGCTGGAAGAATTAGACAAGGCCCAAAAGGCCTTGCAGACCGCCGTCCAAAAGGCCTTACTCCCTAACCAGCCGTCAGCAGTAATCGCCGCCCTGCCCGCCATAAAAAAGGCCCTGCAGAACATAAACATTCATCAGCCATCCACGACACGATAAGAGAACATTCAGAGCATCGCGTTAAGTGACGTTCCACAATGTACCCTTTATTAATAAGCGCTCAACAAACTACACTCTTGACTTCATAACATCTCGAAATGTAGCGGAGCGGTACGACTACGATCGTATGCGAGCGTTTCAGGAATACCCTGCCAATACAACAGATACAGATCATAAATTTTTACCAGTGGGAGGAGTGGACATTAAACGGCCGTATTTAACCCCCTTGGTACCGATTAATTCCTGCGCCAATTGCTTTATTTTTTTATTTTTACCCTTCGCCACCACTACTTCAAGGCAGTTGTGCTGATCAAGGTGAACATGCAGGGAAGAGATAATTTCCTTAAAATATGAATGCTGATGGTCGGTTAATTTATCAGACAACTCTCTGGTATGATGATCATAGACCATGGCTATCGTCCCGACGGTCTCTTCGTCGCGAGTTTCCATTTCATCCTCTACCAACGAATTACGGATTAAATCCCTAATGGCCTCGGAACGATTGGCATAGCCCTTTTCGGCAATCAAATTATCAAAACGCTCTAACAAATGATCCTGAATTGAAACTCCAAAACGAATTAATTCCATATAGTTCTCCAGTTACAGTAAAACAGTTTTCGTAACTGTTTAGCTGCACCCAATCCGGAGTCTCACCGGGGCTCGCTTACCTGTGGTCGATAATGCCCTCCAGCGTACTGATGTATAGCTGGAGGGCATTATCGACCACATCTCGGGCACATCTAAGCAGTTACGATTCATCGCTCAGGGTAATTTTTGGACCACACCTAAATAGTTACCAGTTTTCAACCATTATGAAGCATATACAACTCTTTAGGACGACCATAATAATAGACGTTGGAACCCGGATCACCACCAGTTCCAGCGGTTAGACGTACAGCCCCGTCCTGGATATATCTGTAAACTGCGGATTCACTGTCCGTCAGATTGCCGAAAAACATGGCATCAGCCAGGCAATTACCCACACAGACCGGCTCCTTGCCTGCCTCTAACAACTCCAGACAAAAATCACATTTATCGGCGGTTTTATGACCATCCGGGCCAGTCTTTAAATAACGGGCCTCATAGGGACAAGCCTTAACACAGGCTCCGCAACCAATACAACGATCCGGATCGACCTCCACTATGCCGTTTAATGGATCCTTCCAGGTAGCGGCAACGGGTATAGAGGTTTTTTCCACTCCCTTCCCAAAATGGCGCATCAACGGAGGAACCGGACAAACAGGAACACAGGGGGGATTATCGCAGTGATTACACATGCGGGGTTGAAAGGCCAGCGCCAGCCCCTCAGGTGTCTGGCCAGGGCCATGAACCTGCAGCCGACAACGGCTTTCGGCGGCCGGTACCTGCCACTGGGCCTTACAGGCCAGGGCACAACTATGACATCCCAGACATTTCCGTAAATCTATAACCATGGCGTATTGGGCCATTCAAAATCCTCCTTACCATCCTCGTAACTTAGCTTTTTACGACGCCATCAACCCTTATACCCGGACATATGACCAGCTAAGCGGCCGACCGTGGGCATAAGGCATATAGCCGTGAAACTGGCGCCAATCGTCATCAAAAACCAAGGATAGAAAATAACAATCCCCCTCCCACATGGGTAAATCGGCCAAAGCAGCGGCGGGATGCCAGCTTAAAGTCCCCTCTTCATTTTCCCCATAAGGCTCGCCGCTGAATGAATCTATCCGAAATATAAACCCCAGCCAGTCCTCATTCCCCGGGCCAAACCCCATCCAGTTAACAGTGCCGCGTAATTTTATATCAAGGCAGCTAATCCCCGCCTCCTCCATGATCTCCCGCTTCAGGCCACTGACCACATCTTCATTGGCCTCCAGCTTACCGCCCAGGCCATTAAATTTACCAAGATGAGTGTCGTCAGCCCGTTTATTACGATGAACAAGCAAGGTCTGCCGTCCATCAGGGGACATAACAAATCCCAGGGTAGCGATTATCGGGGCATACATAATTTCAGGCCTTTAGAGGCTGGTCTTTTTAATTTAGCATTTGCATCCACTAAAAGTAGTTGGTAATCTAATTACATACAAATATAAAGTAATTTTTCCGTAAGCGCTCCATGAACGCCCTGCTGCGCTTACATTCCGAGATGTTATCAGGTCAAAATGTGGTTTGAGCGCTTACATTTTTCCAGTAACCGTAACTATTCAGGAGCCGTGAAGAAACACCAATGAGTATTTTGATAATAGATGATTCCGCCCCCATCGTCCGTTTGTTAGAGGCAGCCCTGCAACGTAATGGCTATGAAGACATTTATTGTGCCTCCTCCGGTGCTGAGGCTCTCGAATTCCTGGGCTTTCCACAACAAAATTTCAAGCAGGTGGATTGTATCCTTTTGGATATTATCATGCCCTCCATGGACGGCATTAGCGTCTGCCGTAAGATTAAGGAACATGATTTCTTCGCCGATACCCCGATTATCATGGTAACTATCAGGGATGAGCCCGAAACCCTGCACGAGGCCTTTGAGGCCGGGGCGGTGGAATATATAACCAAACCAGTACGTGAACTTGAGCTGATCACCAGAGTCAACTCGGCAGTAAAACTCAGTAAAGAGATTACCCGCCGCAAAATACGTGAGGCCGAGCTCCTTAAAATAAAGGAGGAATTAGAGGCCGCCAATGAACGCCTGGTGGATCTGGCCATTACCGACAAAACGACCTCAGCACACAACCGTCGGCACTTTGACAAAACCCTCCACAATGAATGGCGGCGGGCCTTCAGGGATGCCAAACCCCTGACTATGTTTATAATTGAATTTGACTCATATCATGAATATATCGCCGAATACGGTAAGGCCAAGGCGGATAATTGCCTTAAATTAATGGCCCAGGTATTTGAATCATCGCTGCACCGGGTTGGGGATCACATCTGCCGTTACGCGGATAACCAATTCGCCATTTGTCTCTCCGATACCGATCTGCGTGGAGCAATGATAGTGGCCGGTAATATGAAAGACAACATTGATTATCTTAAAATTGATCACCCGACCTCCAAAGCCAGCCCTTATATATCCGCCAGTATAGGAGTCGCCGCTCTACAGCCCCGGCAAGGCGTTGAGCTTGAAGACCTACGCCGCCAGACAGAAGAATGCCTGCGTCAGGCCGTCAAAGAGGGCCGTAACCGCATTATCCACGCCTGACTTCAGTACCACCTGTAAGGAACTAATATGATTATCTTTTCACCGGCCTTTTGGCTGAGCTGGAGCACCGTTAAATCGCAGATTCATCAGCATAATCCGGCCACGCCTTTCAGCTTCGAAGTACACCCTTGCCTCCTCAACCACCGCCGCCGTTAGATCTGGCCAAAATCTAAAGGCAAACTCCCCCATGCTATTTTCTTACAGAACCCTGGTTCTCATTATAATTCTCATTACGAGTCTTTTGGGCTCTGCCGCCCCGCCGGTTGAGGCCGCCATAAACCCCTTTCCTCTCTATAACGATATTAAGCCCAATGTCAAGTTCTGGAAGATAGTTTATTCCCGCTATTCGTCCCGGCACGGGCTGATCCACGATAGTAAAAACTTAGCTCTTATTTACGAGGTAATAAATTTATATGATCCCGCCCGCTATTTAAATTCTGCCAGGCGCAACCGTCGTCTGATTAAGGAAACCAAGAACAAATACCACCGTCTTCTTTTGTCTCTGGCCCAGGGCCAGGACACTAAAAGCAAAATAGGGCACCGTATTCTTAACCTCTTCGGCGGCAATCCTGAACCAGCCGAACTGCGAAAGGCCGCTGACCATATACGTTTTCAGTTATGCCTCAAGAACCGTTTCAGACGGGGAATCATTGACTCTGGTCAATACCTGCAAACCATTAAACAGATCTTTCGCCGCCAGCACCTGCCCACCGACCTCGCCTATCTGCCCCATGTGGAATCATCCTATAATTATAAGGCCTACAGCAAATTCGGGGCCGCGGGAATCTGGCAGTTCATCCGGGCCACCGGTCGCCGCTACCTTACCATCAGCTACACCGTTGACGAGCGCCGGGATCCACTTAAGTCATCCAGGGCGGCAGCCCTCTTCTTAAAGGCAAATTACCAGAAACTTAACAACTGGCCCCTGGCCATTACAGCTTACAACCACGGGGCAAGGGGTATGCAGCGGGCTCAAAATGAATACGGCGGTTATGTGGCGATTATCAATTCCTATAAGAACAGGCGATTTGGCTTTGCCTCCCGTAACTTCTATCCAGAATTTCTGGCGGCCCGGGAGATAGCCAAACATTACAAAAAATACTTCCCCGATCTCACCATGCGGCCCCTCGTCAAGACGGAAGATATCAGATTACCGGCTTATATTGACCCCATGGAACTTGCCGACTTTCTATCTCTTCCGCTTCAAGATCTGAAGTCCCTGAATCCGGCCCTGAGGGCTCCGGTCTGGAATGGACAAAAATATATGCCAGCGGGATACCAGCTCCACCTGCCCACTAATATACGCCTGTCAACAGGTCAAATTCCGGCCTCACTATATAAGAAGGCCCAAAAACGCAGCCATTTCTACCGGGTAGAGCGCGGTGACACCGCTGGCCAAATCGCCCGCCGCCAGGGGATAAGGCTCCAGGATTTACTCGATTACAATCAATTAGGCCGCCGAGCCACCATCTATGTAGGCCAAAACCTGAAAATACCAGCCCCAGGAGAGTACAGGTCTAAGACAAAACAAAGGTTTGCCGCCCTGAAAATTATTAAACCCGTGGTTAGAAACTTAGTTACCTCCAGACAGAGCGAGACAACCACCAAAGACTCAGCGGCCACCAACGAACCAGCCCCACCCCCTGCTCCCGCGCCTGTACCCACGGCGGCCCCAACGCCCGTACCAGCGTTAGTTTCCACAACTGCGCCAGCACCAGGAGCTCAAAACAAACCACCGGCAGGCCGGGAACTAACCGCCCCGGCCCGACAACCGTTGATAGCCATGCTGCCCTCTCACATCAGCAGTGGGGAAGACAACAATATCCTTTTATCCAGCCCCATAACGCCAACGGCAGCCGAAAAACCAGCTTTGGAGGTGCCGCCCCAGGTCTTGGTCAGTATAAACCCCGAGGTCTTGACCGGTAATTTTGAAGTTGAAAAGGTTATAACCAAAAACAACCACAAAATCGGCATAATCCAGGTAGAGGAATCCGAAACCCTGGGTCATTATGCCGAGTGGCTCCAGGTTCGCACCCAGGTAATCAGAAATTTAAACCACATCTCCTTCAGGCATCGTATCAATACCCACGACCATATCATAATTCCGCTGGGCAAGATTGGCAAAGACAGATTTGAGGAATTACGTTATGAATTTCACAAGGAGATTGCAGAGGATTTTTTCGCGGCCTACAAGATAACCAGCGTCCAGTCTTACCAGATTAAAAAAGGCGATAATATCTGGACGATCTGTCATGAAGTGCTTGATTTACCCTTATGGCTTATGAAAGAATACAATCCATCGACCAATTTTGAGAACCTGCACCCCGGCCAGCACCTGAATTATCCCATTGTCATAAGTTTAACCCCAACCGCATAACAGTTAGAAACTGTAAAGTGAAAAAATGAAAACAACTATGAATAAAAAACCAAAAACCACATTTCTGCACGACTACCAGCCGCCGCCCTTTACCATCAACAAGGTTAATCTCCACTTCAAGCTTGAGGAGGAATACACCACGGTTCGCGCCGAACTATCCCTGCGCCGCGGCTCCAACAGCCAGGATCTAATATTGAACGGCGGCCCTGATCTGAAATTACTTACTATCGCCTTGGACGAGCGCCCCCTGACAGCCGAGGAGTATAGCTTAGAACCGTCACAACTGATTATAAAAAATCCGCCTCAGGAGTTTATTCTCCAGACCACTGTACGAATAAAGCCCCATGAGAATACCGCCTTAGAGGGGCTGTACCGCTCAAACTCCATCTTCTGCAGCCAATGCGAGGCCGAGGGCTTCCGCAAGATCACCTACTTTTTAGACCGCCCCGACATTATGTCGGTCTACACCACCACCATTGAGGCCCATAGCAGCCGCTACCCGGTTCTCCTCTCCAACGGCAACCTGATCGAGAAAGGCAGCCTGGATAACAACCGCCATTTTGCCCGCTGGCATGACCCCTTCCCCAAACCCTGCTATATCTTTGCCCTGGTGGCTGGTAAGCTAACCGTTCTCACCGACTCATTCACCACTAAATCAGGCCGCTCCGTAGAACTGCAAATCTATAGCGAGCACCATAATGCTGATAAATGCGGCCACGCCATGCAAGCCCTGCAAAAGGCCATGGCCTGGGATGAAAAACGTTTTAACCTGGAATACGATCTCGATCTCTATATGATTGTCGCCGTTGATGACTTTAACGCCGGGGCCATGGAGAATAAGGGGCTGAATATCTTTAATTCCAAATACATACTGGCCCAGCCCCAGACTGCCACCGACCAGGATTATGAGGGCATAGAGTCGGTGGTGGGCCACGAATATTTCCATAATTGGACCGGCGACCGGGTCACCTGCCGTGACTGGTTCCAGTTAAGCCTCAAAGAGGGGCTCACCGTCTTCCGAGATCAGGAATTCACCGCTGATACCAGCTCCAGAGCCATCAAACGAATCAATGATGTAACCGCCCTCCGCAACCTGCAGTTCCCGGAAGATGCCGGGCCCAGGGCGCATCCGGTACGACCCGCCTCCT
>JAJSAA010000010.1 GCA_024274995.1 Deltaproteobacteria bacterium | reverse complement strand
CCAAAACTCTATTTAAAATCGTTCGACGATAAGTTACGGATATTTGTAACGGGGAGATGCATTCTTTTATTCACAAACTATAATCATTTATTTTGTTCTCTTGGAACAACTATAAGTTACTAAAATATAATCTAAAGGGAGGGGGTCATGTTGATACGATTTTTTCTGAACGAACCCAATGGAAAGACCTGAAGCCATTTCAGAGAAATGCTACCCAGGTTGGGTGAAAAATTTACTGTGATCATTGAGTCTATTTTAAAACCGCGCCAAGAATATCAGTCAAAAGATTACGCCAAATCAGGACTGCCAAAGGCACCGGCTATCACCATGGACGATGAAATCATTGTTGAAGGGCGAGATATAGATGAACGGGAGCTGGAAGATATTATTCAAAAACACCTGTCTGAAAAGCGGTAAAGATCAGATCCAGATGTGAGTCAACTCACACAAATCAACCATCAACATCACCAAAAGGAAGTACTATGAAAAAGAAAATTGTGGTTGCAGGCGGATCATTCGGTGGACTTACTGCCGCTCTTGAGGTTAAGCGGCTTCTTGGAGACAAGGCCGACGTCATACTAATCAGCTCGGATAAAGATTTTGTATTCATGCCCTCACTTCCCTGGATAATCATGGGCTCACGCCAGCCGGCTGATATTACTCTCAGGGTGGCTGATATTCTTAAACCAAAAGCAATAAATTTTATCCATGATACAGTAAAGGCAGTGATGCCGGATGAGCTTAAGATTCAGACCGAAAAGGGTGAATATGAATACGACTACCTGATAATATCAACCGGGCCCCATCTTTCATGTGATGAGATACCTGGTCTCAGTCCAGAACAAGGATACACCAATTGTACTTTTAGTATGGAGCAGGCCCTGAAAAGCAGAGGGGCATGGAACAAACTGCTTGAAAACCCCGGCCCCATAGTTCTTGGCTCCACCCAAATGGCCAGTTGTTTCGGTCCCTATTACGAATTGGTTTTTGAAATGGATCAGGAGCTGCGAAAACGTAAAATGCGCCATAAGGTTCCCATTACCTATCTTACCTCGGAACCATATCTGGGTCACATGGGAGTGGGGGGGCTCGGCAAATCCAGGCGCTTTATGGAGGATGAATTTGCCGCGCTTGATATCCAGACGGTTACCAATCAATCAATAGATGAAATCACCCCCGATGAGATCCGTTTGGCTGGCGGCGGCAAGCTGCCCTTTAAATTGGCCATGCTGGCCCCGCCTTTCAAGGGGGTTCAGGGCGTGGCTTCCCTTGGTAACCCACGCGGATTTATTCCCACTGACAACTACTACCGCCATCCGAAGCATAGTAATATTTACACCATCGGGGTCGCCATGGCCTTAGCCCCGGCTGAACCCACCCCGGTACCGACGGGAGTCCCTAAAACCGGATTCATGACAGTAAAAATGGCCAAGGCGGCAGCGGCTAATATTGCGGCTGACATACGGCATCTCTCCCCATCCCGAGAAAAAGAACTTAGCGTCATATGCTTTATGGATATGGGGAAAAGCGCAGCATTAATGGTGGCAGAGCCTATTCTACCGCCCCGTCAAAAATCATTTTTGAAAAAGGCATGGTGGGTAAAAGCCGCTAAAATACAATTTGAGAAATACTTTCTCTGGAAGATGCGGCATGGGTACAGCCAACTGCCATAAATAATGGCCCGTACGGGCAACAAAATTTAGGGGCACCCACAGGGGGGTGCCCCTACAAAAATGGGAAAAAGGGTGGAAAAATGAAATATAAAGGGGTTATATTTGATCTGGATGGTACATTGCTTGATACCCTTAAGGATCTGGCCCTTGCCGCTAATACCACCCTGGCCAGTTTTGGTTTTCCCCAGCACCCGATGGACGATTATCGTTATTTTGTGGGAGAGGGGCTCAAAACCCTGATGCAGCGGATTGTTCCTGATTATGTTGTTAACGACGGGCAGCTTGAAAATTATATAAAAAAATTTAACGAGGTGTATAAACAGTGCTGGAATATCAACACGGCACCCTACCCAGGGATTCCTGAAATGATTGCGGCATTATCCCATGCCGGAGTAAAGCTTGCGGTGCTTTCCAATAAACCCCATGCTTTCACCAAGATATGTGTGGAAACATTTTTCCCCGATCATCCGTTCATGTACGTTTACGGGCAGCGAGATGGTGTTGCCCCAAAACCTGATCCTGCCGGAGCACTTGATATTGCCACCCAAATGGAACTCGTTACAGAGTCCATTCTTTATATTGGGGACACCGCCACAGATATGCAGACCGGCAAAAGGGCTGGTCTACGAACCATTGGAGTCGAATGGGGGTTCAGGGACAGAGCTGAACTTGAAAAAAATGAGGCCTGGAAAATTGCTGCAACTCCGGCCGAGATAATATCATATGCTGTTTAATCCGTCGCCAGTCATAACGCCGCTTATGGTTACATGTTTTACCTTGTATTAATAAATCGTCAGCAGCGTTTTATCCTCTTTATATCCTGGGCCGTCCTTGTTTTATCTGCCACGGCCCAGGCTGCTCCCAGCGCTCTACTGCGGCCTTTTACGGTCAACGAACCCCAAAATAATTATTTAAGAACCGGACTGCGGGATATGCTGGCCAGCCGCTTAGCAGCCTTGGGGATGATTGTATCGACAACAGGCAGCGGTAAAAACCAATCCGTCTTGATTCAGGGGCACTATAGTGCCAGAGAGGGCCGTCTTGAGGTAGAAATTCAACGCCCGGCTCAAAAAAATCATCAAACCAAGTTTACGGTTACAGCCCGGCGGCCAGCCAATCTGCTGGCCGCCCTTGACCGGCTCAGCATAGATATTGGCCGTCTTTTTGGTCTGCGGCCCGCAGCTGAAAGCCGACCGCCAGCAGCCCCTGCCAGACCCCGGAGATCATTAGTCCAGCGCCCAGCCCTTCCATGGCAGCAGAGCCAGCCCTTTAATCTTGCTCTCAATGTTTTAAATGTGGGGGATGTGGATGGTGATGGCCATAATGATCTAATATTAGCCGGGGATGATAAGCTCTTAATTTTAAAAATAAATGGTGATAAATTTACCCCCCTGGCCCGATTCAACGGCCCGCCGGACAGCCACATTATCGGGATCAGCCTCGCTGATTTTAATCATGATGGTTTAGATGAAATATATATCGGGGCCAAAAATCAGGGCGGCCCATCATCATATGTCCTTGGCTGGCAAGGCCGAAAATTATATTATATTGACCGCGATATTGACTGTTATCTGCGTGTTATAAGGAGAGATAATGGGAAAAAAGTCCTGGCCGGACAATATGGGGAGGCGGCTGGAGGTTTTCAGAACAGCATCTACCTCATGGGCCAAAAGGCTGGGCGTCTGGTGCCGGAGCAACGACTGACACTGCCGCCCCAGGTAAACATCTTCAATTTTGCCATAGCTGACCTGAATATAGACCAGGAAAAGGAGATAATTACCATGACCAATGGAGAATTATGGATTATACGTCCAGACGGCCGTTATCTATGGCGTTCCACAGCCGATTTACCGGAGGCCTTAAAAGGCATAATGTTCAACAACCAGCAACCGGGCAGCCGGGAACGGCGAATAATAGTCCAGGATATCAACGGCAACGGCTTGCCGGAAATCATCACCGAGGGGGCCTTTATCATCGGCAATGATAAATTCAATCTTGGAGAAAATAAAATAAATATTATAGCCTGGAAAAATAACCGGCCAAAAGTTTTATGGCACACCAAAGTGTTAGCCGATGATATTGTCGATTACCAACTTCTCAACCGCCCCAAAAAACATAGTGCTGTAATAATCGGAGTCAGGATAAAACACGGCTTGAGCCGGTTACTGGCCCCGGAGCAATGCCGAATTCTGCTCTACCCCATACCAATGGCAATCCAGAAGACGGAAAGAAAAAAATTATGAGCCACAAACCATCGGCAATAAATATTATCTGGCTGAGCATGATTCTTCTTGCCACCCTGACTGCGGCCTATACCGGCCGCATGTCCGAGGTAACCAAGGCCTCCTTTGATTCAGCCAAAAGTGCCGTAACTTTAGCCATTGGTCTCATCGGCCCCATGGCTCTATGGTTGGGGATTATGAAGGTGGCGGAAGATGGCGGCTTAATGCGTTTCATCGCCAGAGGCCTGCGGCCGCTTATGGTTCGCCTGTTCCCGGATGTACCGCCCGACCATCCGGCCATGGCGGCCATGATTATGAATATGGCCGCCAACACCCTGGGATTAGGCAATGCCGCCACCCCCATGGGAATCAAGGCCATGCAGGAGTTGGACAAACTCGCCCCCAAAAAGGGCACCGCCACTAACGCTATGTGCCTGTTTCTGGCCATAAACACCTCCAGCGTTACCATCTTGCCTTTAGGGGTAATTACGGTGCGGGCCGCAGCCGGTGCCACTCATCCGGCCGCCATCCTGATACCGGCTATTATTGCCACCTGCTGTTCCACTCTCGTGGCAGTAGTGGCGGCCAAATTAATGGCAGGTCGTGATCGTGATCCCCTTATTTCAACCGCCCAAAAGCCGGAGGAGATGGGAACACAACCGGCGGCAGAAAATGAGGCGGTAGAACTTTGTCCCCCCAGCCGGGCAGGGAAAATATTTGTTTCAATTTTGATATTAGCTTTTGGCGGCGCCATTATCTACCGGCTAAGCACTGTCCACTCCCTGATCTGGTCAACAGCAATGATCAATCAGGTCTCCAACTGGCTTATTCCGGTGTTAATCTCCGCTTTTTTGGTCTTTGGTTATTTCAGAGGAGTTAAACTTTATGAATCGGTAAGTGAAGGCGCCAAGGAGGGGTTCTTAACTGCGGTGCGGATTATCCCCTTTATGGTGGCCATCTTTGTCGCCATTGGCATGTTCAGAGCCAGCGGAGCCATGGATATTATCATCCGCCTCTTTTCGCCGCTCACCTCCCTCATTGGCATGCCGGCTGAAGCCCTGAGTATGGCCTTGATGCGTCCTCTCTCCGGTAGCGGAGCCTTTGGCCTGATGTCGGAGATAGTCAATCGTGACCCCAACAGCTTTTTATCCTTTCTGGTTTCCACCATGCAGGGTTCCACCGAGACTACCTTCTATGTTCTGGCGGTATATTTCGGCAGCGTGGGGGT
>JAJSAA010000145.1 GCA_024274995.1 Deltaproteobacteria bacterium | reverse complement strand
TCAAGGAATCTAATAAATTTATGACCATCGAGGGGCAGGTCTTGGATCCCCATGGTAAACCAGTGGCTGGGGCGCTGATTCTTTTAAAGGATAAATCAAACGCCCCCCGTCCCCAGTATATCGCGCCGCCCAGCGGTAAGGATGGTAAATTTTTCATTAAGGTGCCGGCGGGTAGTTATTATCTGATGGCTCGTAAATCTTTGCTGGGTGGGCGGCCGCAAGCGGGTTCCCTGGTGGGTACCTATGGCAAGACCTCACCCCTGAAGAGCAATGCCAAAACTGGTGCTATCAAGGCCGGGATGGGGGTACGCGGTGGCATGGGTACAGCCCTTGCCGTGCATGGCAAAAATGGCGAGGTTATCTCCGGCATTAATATTAATATGTTTAAGATTCCTGATCCTGCGGCGACCCGCAGCAGGTTTGAGAAGCAGGCCCGGGCCCGCAAGATGCGTCAAAGTGGCGGCAAGAGTAAAAAGTAGGCTGGGTTGCCGGGCGGGGCTGCTGGCGGTATTTATTCTCCTTGGCGGGATGCTCAGCGCTCATGGCGCCGCGGGCCGGGTACTCTCCACTAATGAGGTCTGGCAGGGGGTGGTGGAGCTCAAGGAGGATGTCCTGGTTCCAGCCGGGCTTGTCCTGACCATTTTACCCGGTACCAGGATTCGGGCCTGGGCGGCGGAAGATACCAAGATCAAGCCGGAATTTCTGTCTCATCGCACCGAAATTCTGGTGCGCGGCACCCTGCGGGCGGAAGGAACAGAGGCGGCGCCCGTTGTTTTCACGCAAGGCGGCCCGCCGGGCGGTGAGCGCTGGTCGGGCATAATTGTCGACGGTGGGAGGGCTGATCTGCATTTTTGCCGTTTGAGCGGAGCGCAGAATGGTATCTATGTTCTGCGGGGCATGGTCAAGGCTGTTGATCTCATCATGAGAGATAACATCTACGCCCTCATTGCTTCCGGCGGCAAGGCCCGCCTGGAGCTGATGAAGGCGGTGATAACTGATAATGACTATGGTCTTTCTGTATTTAACAAGGCTCAGGTTAAACGCTCTCAAACAAAGATCAGCCATAATCTACGGCAGAATGAATGGCGTTTTGTGGCCCCGGCGGTCAAAATTACCCCCATGTTTTACAAGCTGGCCAATAATTTACCCCTGCGCCGGGTCTATAAAAATGAGACCATAAAAGGCACCACCATATGGCGGGGCAGGGTGCGGATTACGGGGCAGGTGCGGATAGCGCCCAAGGCCCGGCTCATTATTATGCCCGGTACCGTGGTGGAGTTTACCAAACGGGATACCAACGGTGATGGAATCGGCGAGAACGGTATCCTGGCCCAGGGTGAATTTATTGCCAAGGGTACGCCGCACGCTCCTATTATCTTTCGTTCGGCGGAGAAGAAAAGGGGCCGGGGTGACTGGGACGCCATTAATATTCTCGGCAGCGATCGCAGCCGGAACCTCATTGAATTCTGTCAGATCGAGGATGCCTACCGGGGTCTGCATTTCCATTTCGCCAATGTGGCGGTGACCAATAGCATCATCCAGCATAATTATCGTGGTCTGCAGTTTCAGGAATCTCTGGCGGAGATCAGGGATTGCCAGTTCTATCATAACAAGAGTGCCGTTCAGGCCCGTGATTCCGAGGTCTATTTTAATAACAACGAGGTGTTTGCCAATGTAAACGGAGTTAATTTTTTCCGCCAGAATCTCACCGGTCATGATAACATCTTTGCCAATAACCAATGGGACGGCCTTCGAATACGGGAAGGTGAAGCGGTAATCGAGCGCAATGTCATGGCCGGTAACCGTTTCGGTTTGCGGGTGGCCAATGCTGTTTTTGGACGATTCAGCCATAATCTGCTGGCCGCCAACCTGGAAAATGGTCTGTTATTACGGAATACCGACAGCCTGACGGTAAGTGCCAACGCCATATTGAATAACGGCCTGAACGGTATCAGTCTTCGTGATACCAGGGGTGAGATCAGCGGTAATCTCGTGGCCGGCAATGGTGAAAGGGGCATTGGCGTCCGTTCCTTCAGCGGTATGATTAAAGGCAATAATATCGTGGCCAACGGGGTGTACGCCATGGGACTCGCCGGCAGCCGTAACGTGCGGGCGGCGGGTAACTGGTGGGGCGGCGCTGATATGAGCCGGGCCATCTTTGATAAACATGATAACCCCGCTCTGGGACTGGTGAGCTATAAACCGGCAGCCCTCGCGCCTTTTGTCTTTAGCTGGCCCCTGGCCCAGGTGCCGCTTGATCTTTCCTGGTATGGTCTGATTCGTCTCAGGAATAATGTGACAGTGCCGCAGGGGGCCGTCCTCAGTATTGCTCCCGGCACGACCGTTCAGTTAGCCAGGGGAGTTGGCATGGAGATCTCTGGTCAGATAAGGGGGCAGGGGCACCCTGATGCGCGGATTCGCTTTACATCCGTAACCCGTAAAGCCCCGAACAGCTGGGGTGAGATCATGCTCGACCGGGCCATGGGCAGTTATTTCAATTTTTGTGATTTTGAATACGCCGCCTGGGACATCCACTGCCATTTTACCAATTTGATTATGAATCATTGCCGATTCCTGAATTCCTACGGCGGTTTCCGGTTCCGCAGCGGGCCGGTGGAGATTAAAAACTCCCTTTTTGAGGGTAATCATATTGGCCTCCGGGCCTTGATAATGACGGCGAATATTCATAATAATACCTTTAAAAATAATGAGATGGCTATTTTTATCCGCAAAAAGGGGAGCGGTATAAAAATTCATCACAATAACTTTATTGATAACCAGCGTTATGACATCCGGGTTGGTGATTTTGATGCTGAGGACGTGGATGCCCGTTATAACTGGTGGCAGGGTAAGACCACACCGGATAAATTTTTTGACGGCCGCCGGGACCCGGAACTGGGGCGGGTAATTTATGAGCCGGTGGAACTTGAAAAACAGAAAACAGATTATAGATGACAGCGGGCCGGTTTTTTTTATGACTAAGACATTGATTATCATATTCTTTATCCTGGTCTTTGTTACTCCGGCCGGGGCGGCGCAAACCTATGTTATGAGCGGCGTGGTAACGGATGTGAACGGCAAACCGGCAGCCGGGGCCGATGTGGCGGTTTATCTCGGGCCCAATGTCAAGAAACCGGCGGATTTTATGTCTAACCGCACTGCTGATGATGGTAAATACAGCCTGGCCCTGCCCCAGGGGCATTATTGGGCGGTGGCGGTATTGCGTAAGGACGGCCGCAGGTTCGGCCCTCTGGGATTGCATGACAAACATTCCGGCGGGGCGGTGGAGATTGATGCCGGACCCGATGAGGATATGGTGTATAATTTTACGGTTATGGGCTTAAAGGACGCGGCTCTTAAGGCCCGTAAACGGAATAAGAATCTGCTGGAGGTCAGCGGTCGGATTATGGGGCCGGATGGTAAACCCATCGCCCTGGCCTATGCCCTTGCTGATCCGGGCCGTAAATTTAAGCTGATTCCCCGTTATCTGTCGGCCTGGACGGATAAAAGCGGCCGCTATGCCCTCTTTCTGCCTCCTGGCCACTTCTATATCGGGGCTGCCACCGTCTTCCCGCCGAAAGCTGATTATCTTTTAAAAGATGAGTTGACCCTGAAGGCTGACCGGCATAATTTTGATCTACGTCTAATGGGGGCAGGGCAGAAGTGAGAACGCAGCTTACAAACCATTTATGGATCGTTTAGATAAAATATCCGCTGTTGCTCTGATAGTGCTGTTGACCTGGGCTCTGGTGTTGATTTTCTCTTATCAGGGCAGCGCTCCCCAGAGGGCGTCGGCCGGCCGCCGGGCCTTGCTGCAGGTCACGCGCTCCCCTGATCTAACCAGAAAAATCAAAATCATCAAAAATCTACTGGCCGCTGACAACCCCCGCCGGGCCCTTAAATTGACCGACCTTTTACAAAAGGATTATCCCTATGAGGGCGAGGTCTATATACTTAAGGGTGAGGTCATGCTGCATCTGCAGCGGCCCATTGCCGCCATGCGTCAGTATCGGCAGGCGGTGGATTTAAACCCCGATTTTTTAGACAGGAATACCCCCTTGTTTCGTGGAGAGCAGATTAAAAATACGGTGGCTGAGGCCCAGACCCTCATTGAGCGGGAGGTGAAGGCTGGTAAGGCCGGGGCTGATAAGGATAAAAAGGTTTTGTATTATATGCTGCGCAAGATTGCCGGCGGTTGCGGGTAGTGTGGCTGGGGGTATAGTTTATGAAAGGACTGTTGAAGAATCGGGATTATATTTTGATGGGGGCCATTATCGGTATTGGGGCGATGCTCCTGTCTTTTTATGGCAATCCTCCCAATACCGGGCTCTGTATCTCCTGCTTTCTGGAGAATATCGCCGGAGCCATGGGGCTGCAACATAATATCCGTATGCAGTATATGCGGCCGGAGCTCCTGGGACTGGTTCTCGGGGCTTTTGCCTGGTCATTGTGGCGGCGGGAGTTTGTACCCACCGGCGGCAGCTCACCCTTGTTGCGTTTTCTGGTGGGAATTCTGCTTATTATCGGTTGTTCGGTATTTATCGGTTGTCCGGTAAAGATGGTTTTGCGCCTCGCCGCCGGTGATATTGGCGCCATTGCCGGGGCTGTCGGCCTGGTGGCCGGCATCTATGCCGGTCTGGAGTTTGTTGAAAATGGTTTTCAGCTTGGCAAATCTGCCGTAGCTACCAGGGCCAGTGGTTATGTCACCCCGTTATTTTTCTTTATTCTCTTATTACTGGCCGTCTTTAAGCCGGATTTTATCGCCATGAGTGTCAAGGGCTCCGCCGCCCTGCATGCCCCTTTCTGGATGTCGCTGGCTTTTGGTTTGATTCTTGGGGCCTGGGCTCAGCACACCCAGTTCTGTATCACCGGCGGTATCGCGCGCTTGTTTCTCTGGGGGCCGCGGGAGATTATGAACTGCCCCCGTTCCACCGGGCTGTTAGTCAGTCTGGGGTCGTTTTTTATGTTCGCCACGGTGAGCAGTATGTTGACCGGCCAGTTTAATCTGGCCCTTCACGGCCAGCCCAGTTCCAATGAGAGTTTGGGCTGGGGATTTCTGGGCATGTTCATGGTCGGCCTGGGCGCAGTGCTAGTGCGCGGCTGCCCGCTGCGTCAGATGGTTGCCGCTGGTCAGGGAGATACCGACGCCGGGGTTACCACCATGGGGATGCTGGTGGGGGCCGCCCTGGTGCAGAACTGGGGTCTGGGCGGTACCCAGGCCGGCACTCCGCCCGCCGCTCAGATTGCGGTTCTGCT
>JAJSAA010000144.1 GCA_024274995.1 Deltaproteobacteria bacterium | reverse complement strand
TCTGAAGATCAGCGAGGGCTGCTCCAACCGCTGTTCATATTGCCTTATTCCCCAGCTCAGAGGCCCGTTAAGAAGCCGTACGGTTAACGATTTGATAATCGAGGCCCAACGGCTTGAAGCGGCAGGGGTAAAGGAACTGACCCTGGTTGGTCAGGATGTTACTGCCTATGGCCTTGATTTCGGCCCTCAGAGAGACAAACTTCCTGACCTGTTGGCCAGGCTATTGACCGAAACCAGCATTCCATGGCTGCGCATGCTCTATCTCTATCCCAACCGCATTGAAACTCCGCTGCTCAGCCTCATGGCCGATAACCCCCGCCTGCTGCCCTATTTCGATATTCCCATGCAGCATGCCAGCGATAAAGTCCTCCACCTCATGCGGCGGCCGTATAAGCAAAGTGATCTCATCGGCCTTATTGACCAAATCAGGAATATTATACCGGAGTCTGCCATCCGCACCACCCTTATTGTCGGCTTTCCAGGCGAGAAAGAGGCGGATATTATCAAACTGGAAGAATTTATCGCCGAGGTGAAGCTGAATCATGTCGGGGTGTTCTGTTATTCCAATGAAGAGGGATGTGAAGCGGCGGCATTACCAGATCATTGCGATGAAGAACAAAAGGAGGAACGACGGCGGCGAATTATGGCTCTCCAGAAGGAGATTTCAACCCAAGGCAACCGTGAGATGATTGGTAAAATAGAAAAGGTACTGGTAGAAGGGCTAAGCCGGGAGACAGACTTACTGTTAGAGGGCCGCAGCCGCTTTCAGGCCCCGGACATTGACGGCTGCGTCTATATAAACTCCGGCACCTGCAGTAAAGGCGACATGGTTAATTTGAAAATTACCGACGCTCACCCCTATGACCTGATTGGTGAAATTGTCTAAGAGGCAGAGTAAAAATACACCGTGGCATCAAGCGCTGCTGATTGAGCGGCAGCCGGTTGTTGACTAAAGGTTAACCCGTTCCTTGAGCTCCTTGCCGACCTTAAAGAAGGGCAGTTTCTTGGGCGGAACCTCAATCTTTTCGCCAGTCTTGGGATTTCTGCCGCAATAGGCCCCATACTCCTTAACCATGAAACTGCCAAAACCGCGGATCTCTATATTCTCACCATGCGCCAAGGCCTCAGTCATGGCGGAAACGATGGTCTTGATGATGGAATTTGTCTCCCGCATGGGCATCTTTAATTCCTGCGCCAAAATATCAATTAATTCTGATTTATTCATATCCCCTCCAAAAATTAAGCACAATACCAGCCAGATCTCCCCCTGCCCATATGACCTTATGGACGACAATTCAAGCTAACTATTTGATGTTATAAATCATTTTATGATTTGTAAAGGATATTCTTTGAAAAAATTCTCTGCAGGTCTTTTTTATTCAAAAAACGATATTTACCCGTCCTTAGATTCCCCAGCCGCAGGCCGCCATAGGCCAGCCTTTTTAAAAAAGTCACCTTATGCCCCACCGCCGCAAACATCCGCCGCACCTGCCGCTTCCGCCCCTCATGAATAATAATGTGCAGGGTGGTGGAATTATCATCAATCCTGGTTACCTCAATCTCCGCCGGCCAGGTCTGCTGGCCATCGAGATCTATCCCCTTCTGCAGGGCCTCTATCTTGCGGCAGGCCACCCGGCCGTTAACCACGGCAAGATAGGTCTTTTTGATCTCAAAACTGGGATGAATAACCTGCTGGGCCAGAGCCCCGTCATTGGTCATCAGCAGAGCGCCCTCCGTATCCAAATCCAGGCGACCGACAGGAAAGAGGCGTTCCTTTACATCGCGCACCAATTCAGTCACCAACGGCCGTCCCTGGGGATCCTTCATAGTGGTAATATAGCCCCTGGGCTTATTAACCAGAAGGTAAATTTTTTTGGCGGAGTTCGAGACCGGCTTACCATCAACGGTCAAGCGCTGGCGCTGCGGGTCAACCTTGACCCCCATGACGGTAACAACGCGCCCGTCAACCTGCACCCGGCCAGCCCGGATCATATCCTCGGCCCGCCGCCGTGAACAAATACCGGTCTGGGCTAATATTTTTTGCAGCCGTTCTTCCATCTATCTATAATCACCCCGGCGAAACTTCTCCACCTCAACATAAGTAACGGCAGTTACCCGATCAATCAGGCGGGCCAGAGGGTCGTCCTTGGGCAGCTGCTCCTTGACATCTAACAGGGCAGTGGAGTCCATTTCGAGAGAGTCAACAAGAGGAGTAAGATCATCGGAGTTAAGAGTAAGATCAGCCAGCCCCCGGCTCAGAGAATCAAGCAGATCAATGGCTGACTCACTCAAAGACAAACCCTGGAGGCGGACGGACGGCGAAACAGCAGCGGCAGGGGCCGGGGCCTCAACCACCGGGCTGGCAACAATCTCTTCCGGACTTTTAAGCCCGTTTAAAAGTGCCTGAAAACCGAATTCCGGGGCCGGCAGACCTTGA
Source organism: Deltaproteobacteria bacterium (assembly GCA_024274995.1). Taxonomy (GTDB): domain Bacteria; phylum Desulfobacterota; class Desulfobulbia; order Desulfobulbales; family VMSU01; genus JAADIV01. The sequence continues at coordinate 966 of JAJSAA010000144.1, read as the reverse complement.
GAACTTTGCGCGGTCTTGCGGGCCGTAAGCTTTTTAGTCTTTAAATCATTTATCTTCATTACTCACGACAATAGGGGATAGAGTTAAAAATCAACTGCCTATATTCATTAATAATTACCTTAAACTACTTTTTTTCTCAAGAAAACATCTTTTTTTTCTCCAAATAATATGTTATATGATTTTGCTTTCTGCTATAAAGAATAAGAAAATTATGATTTTACCATTAAGTGGCCGGTTAAGATATTTAACCCGCCACTTAATGGCTCATTTTTCATCCCATGGCGATGTAGCTCAGATGGTTAGAGCATACGGCTCATATCCGTAGTGTCCGGGGTTCAATTCCCTGCATCGCCACCAAGACATAATCCGGTAACGTCCGGTTAGATACGAAAACCCGCATGGCTTCTTGCTCTGCGGGTTTTTTGTTGTCCTGTTGCGTCCGATAAAATTCGTTGCAATCCGGGGGTAACTTGGGGTAACGGGTGTCAGTGCATGTGCTGTTACCCCAAAGTCAGGTAAATCCAGCCCAGCAAAGGAGGACACGTCATGGCTTCACCCCTCACCGATGCAGCAATCAGAACAGCCAAGCCCAAAGCTAAACCTTACAAGCTATCAGATGGCGGCGGGCTATTTCTTCTCGTTAAATCCTCAAAAAAAAAACGGCGTCAGTAAGTGGTGGCGGTTTAAATATCGTTTTGAAGGCAAGGAAAAACAACTATCTTTAGGAACATATCCTGAGATCACGCTGTAAGATTCATGATTATTCTGTATAAGAAATGCGATTTTTCACCGAATTAAGATGACAAAGTGGAGCTTTTTACCTACTTAAAATAATACAATTATCTCCTTGAGATAATTACAAAAAATATCTCATCTCATGTTGGACGTATTTCAATGCTGACGTAGCGCAGCGAAGTCACCCGCAGGGCTTGGCGTTTAAATACGTCCAACATGAGATACTCCTCT
>JAJSAA010000143.1 GCA_024274995.1 Deltaproteobacteria bacterium | reverse complement strand
GCGCAGCTCTATGATGCCATTCATTACAAGAGTGAGACTCTGGAGTTCACCTTTTCTCATACCGACGGTTATGGTGAGAATTATTTTTCCTTTGTTAACGGCACCTATACCAATGAGGGCGGTACTCATCTTTCGGCCTTCAGAGAGGGGATACTGAAAGGGGTAAATGAATTTTCCAAAAAAAAATTCGCTGGTGAGGATGTGCGGGACGGAATTGTCGGGGCGGTGGCCGTAAAGGTTAGGGAGCCAATCTTTGAATCCCAGACCAAGAACAAACTGGGTAATACAGAAATTCGCACCGCCATTGTCGCCGAGGTCAAGGAACAGGTCAGCGAGTTTCTTTATAAAAATGAAGAAACTGCGGAGATCGTTATCGGTAAGGTGCAGCAGAATGCCAAATTACGCAAGGATCTCCAAAGTGTCCGCAAAGAGGCAAAAGCCAAGGCCCGCAAAGCGGCAATCAAGGTGCCGCAGCTCAAGGACTGTAAATATCACCCGACCAGGGGCAAAGCATCAAAACCGGGCCGGGAAAATATGATATTCATCACCGAAGGCCAGTCGGCCTCGGGTTCCATTGTAACCGCCCGTGACCCCATGACACAGGCGGTGTTTTCTCTGAAGGGCAAGCCCCTGAACGTCTATGGCCAGTCCATGACCCTGCTTTATAAAAATGACGAGATGTACAATCTCATGCGCGGCTTAAATATTGAAGATTCCATCGGCGGTCTGCGTTACGATAAGATCATCCTGGCCACTGATGCCGATGTGGATGGCTTGCATATCAGGAACTTACTGCTTACATTCTTTCTGCATTATTTTGAAAATCTGGTCAAACGGGGCCATATATATATTCTGGAGACCCCTATTTTTAGAGTTCGTAACAAAAAAGAGACCATTTACTGCTATTCCATTGCTGAACAGAAACAGGCAAGCCGCAAACTCGCCGGCCGCGGCAAGGTCAAAAAGCAGATTGAGATTACCCGTTTCAAGGGGCTCGGTGAAATTTCACCGAGGGAATTTAAGCAGTTCATCGATTCTAATATACGCCTGCGCCAGGTGGGGATTGACGCCCTGCATGAGGTGCCGAATATTCTTTCTTTTTATATGGGGAAGAACACTCCCAAGCGCAAGGCCTATATTATGAAACGCCTGCTTTAAGCATGAGACACAACAGTAAAGAATCGCATTAACCTTGACTTACGATGAATAATGAAAACTGAGATTAACTCTGAAGACGATGATGTAATGGCACCAGTCGGCGAGCTCCATCGTCTCTTTGATGAGAACTTCCTCGAATATACCTCTTATGTCATTAAGGAACGGGCCATCCCCCACCTTGGCGACGGTCTGAAGCCGGTACAACGCCGGATTATGCAGACCCTGAAGAATATGGATGACGGCCGCTTTAACAAGGTGGCCAATGTGGTGGGAGAAACGATGAAGCTTCACCCTCATGGCGATGCCTCTATCTTTGCGGCCCTGGTCAATCTGGCCAATAAGGGCTATCTCATCGACCGCCAGGGTAATTTTGGCAATATCTTCACCGGTGATAATGCCTCAGCACCGCGCTATATAGAATGCCGCCTTTCACCCCTGGCCCGAGAGGTGATATTTGACAAGGATCTTACCGAATACGTTGATTCCTATGACGGCCGGATGCAGGAACCGGTCGTTCTGCCCGCTAAAATTCCCCTCCTCCTTATGCAGGGTGCCGATGGCATTGCTGTGGGCATGGCCACCAAGATCATGCCCCATAATTTTGTCGAACTCTTAGAGGCCCAGAAGCATATTCTGTGTGGGAAGTCTTTTACCATCTACCCGGATTTTTTTAAGGGCGGTCGGTTGGATGTCAGCAATTATAATAAGGGGAACGGCCGCTTAAAATGCCGGGCCCGTATTGAGGAGGTGAACGACAAGACCATCGTTATCCGCGAGATACCCTATCCCACCACCACCACCTCCCTGGTGGAGAGTATTGAAAAAGCCGTGCGCGGCGGTAAATTAAAGATCATATCCATTAACGATTATACTGCCGAAGAGGTGGAGATTGAGATAAATCTTCCCCGCGGCATCTACGCCAAAGATACCATCAGCGCCCTTTATGCCTTTACCGATTGTGAGGTTTCTATAAGTCCCAATCTTACGATAATTCAGGATGATAGACCAGCAACGTTAAATGTTGATGAGATTTTACGCTATAACACCGATAAACTGCTGGCCGATCTTGAACGAGATTTAAGAATTGAGCTTGACCGCCTGCGGGAAAAGCTGCATGCCCACCTTTTGGAGCAGATCTTCATCGAGGAACGTCTCTACAAGAAGATTGAAGACTGTAAGACCTTTGAGACGGTAATCAGTACCGTTGATGAATCCCTGCTTCCCTTTGTCGACCAGCTCTTTAGAGAGATAACCCGGGATGATATAATCCGTCTCTTAGAGATCAAAATCAAACGCATATCCCGCTACGATATTGAGCAGAAAAGACGGGAGATTGAGGAGGTAAAGACCAAGGCGGCCAAGGTTGAAAAGCACCTGGCCAATATGGTGAAATATACCATTGCCTTTATTAACGGTCTGCTCAAAAAGTATGGTAGTCAATATCCGCGTTGTACCGAACTTACCACCTTTCATGAAGTGGAGGCCCGGCAGGTTGCTATATCCAACCTGACCTGCGGCTATGACCGCCAGAGCGGTTTTTTAGGCTATCAGGTCAAAGCCGAGCCTGAAAATTCCTTTGCCTGCTCCGAATACGACCGTATTCTCCTGATCGTTAAAGATGGCAGCTACAGAATTATTAATGGCGGCAACAAGATATTTGTCGGTTCAGAGCTGATGTTCTGGGGCAAGGTGGATAACGACCTGCTCTTCAATATCATTTATCGCAGCGGAACTGAGCATTTGTCCTATGTCAAGCGTTTCAAGATGCCCAAATTCATCCTGGAAAAGGAATACCGTCTGTTTCCAGCCCACAAAAAATCCCGCATTCAATATCTTTCCCTTGGCCAGGATGCCAGAGTAAAGGCCTATTTTGTACCTGGCAAACGGGCCGGAGTTAATGCCCTGGAGATAATTTTTAACAATTATCTCATCAAAGGCGTCTCGGCCAAAGGTCGAAAAGTCGGCAGCCGGGCCTTGCGCCGTCTTATAGCCCTCGCCGACAAGCCGGTGGCGGTGGAGGAGGGGCCAAATGACCTGCTACCCGGTATTTCCGACAACCCTATAGAGAAAAAGGAGTCAAGCTGATGTCTGAAACTGCGGAGCAAACACCAGCCGCAATAGTTCAAGGCCTGTTAACAGCCTTGGCGGCGGCAGGATTTTTTACGCTTCTCTTCTGGGGGCTGCCACGTTTTGTTCATCTCCCCATTAAACCAGAGCGGGAGGGGCTCTGCGCTGCCCTGCAATGTAAAGAGATAGAAGTTAACTCGGCGGCACAATTACTTGATAGTCTCCATCGTTATGGTCTTCTGCCTTTAGAGCAGGGGCCGGTCGCGGCCATACTCTTTGACGGCTATCCGGCGGATTTACGGGCAACGGTGAAATTTAAAGAAAGGAAGCGGGTATTTATTAATACCCTCTTGCCCTCCGCCCTTATAATCAGGGAGGAAATCAAGCAGGACAGCCAGTTGCTCAATAAGCTGACGGCCGCTCTTGGCGGTAATATCAATATAGACCTTACCCATGAATATCAAGCCTGGCGACATAAGGTATCCCTTGAGACAGCCCAACGGATTCTGCAATTAACCAAAAAATACAAAACCAATTACCTGATTGAGTTGCGGCATCGTGTACGGCCTGTTCCAGTCAGCCTCATTCTGGCCCAGGGCGGAATAGAGTCGGCCTGGGGCACTTCGCGGTTCGCAGTAGAAGGGAATAATATATTCGGCATCTGGACTTGGGACAAAAACATTCCAGGCATGATCCCCGGCAATCGAGAAAAGGGTAAAAAACACCGGGTGCGGATATTCTCCTCCCTGCTGGACTCGGTGCGGGAATTCTGCCTGATTTTAAACCGCCAGCCCGCCTATAGACGTTTTCGGAATATCCGCCGTCAGACCGATAATCCCCTTGAGCTCGCTGCCGGTCTTCTTAATTACTCCGCCCGGCGGTGGGCCTATGTCCACTCCATTCAACAGGTAATAAGAAAAAATAATCTCCGGCGTTATGATAATATGGAGCTAACGCCCCAGCGAATACATTTATAAAAGCCAGCGGTATCTTACCTGAATACTAACGGCAAACCAAGAATGAGAGAGGAAACTGGTAATATGGATGAATATTATAACTATCCTTGGGTGGTTTTCACCTTGAAAAACGAACGATATGGCGTGGCCACTCCATATGTGAGAAGTATGGTTGCTATGCCGGATATCACAAAAATACCACATGCTCCCCAATATATACGCGGGGCGATAAAAATCAGGGGGCAGGTGACCCCTCTGATCGACCTTCGTAGTCGATTCGGAATGAGTTCGTTTTTAGATAAAATCAAAGATCAGATGGTTATGCTTAAGCAAAGAGAAGAAGACCATAAAAGTTGGCTGTCTGAGCTTGAAAGTTCAGTACGGGAAAATCGTCCGTTTAAATTGGCCACGAATCATCATAAGTGCAAATTTGGTCAATGGTACGATTCCTATTCCCCCAAATCTTATGAAGAAGGGGAGTTCCTGAAAAAATTCAAAATACCTCACCAGCGAATTCATAAGGTCGCAATTGACGTAGCAGAATTTATTAAAAACGACGGACAGGGCGAAGCCATCAAACTTATCGAGAATACGCGAGAAAATGAATTAGCAGAAATGATAAATTTATTCTCTTTGTTTATAGAAATTACCAGGGAGCAGGCTAAAAAAGAAATTACAATTATATTGGAAAATGTTGGTGATAAAACCGCTATAGCGGTAGATTCAATAATAACTGTTGAAAAATTAGCCAAAGATTCTATCGAGCCAATGCCTGATTTCGGCGGCACAGATAAACAATCTTTGGCCTCTGGTTTTGCCAAGGGAGTAAAAGATAACTCGTTGATTTGTTTGTTGGATGCGAAAGCGGTAATACAAGAGACGCACAGCGTGGCCTGAAGCCGAAATCAACAGGCATAAAGAACCGGTATGGTAACCTGACTTGATTAATCGGCTGATGGTACTTCGCATGATGCTGGTGAATTTCTGCCCGACTTTTAAGGTGTCTTGTCGCACGCCCTGTGGTATATAGCAGGCCATGAATGGATTATTCTCCCAGGGATCTGGCCCCTCCACCGAGTCCGGCCGTTCTCTCATTAATCATGACAATTTAAATCAGGCCCAATACGAGGCGGCAACCACCGTTGACGGCCCGGCCTTAGTCATTGCCGGGGCGGGCAGCGGTAAGACCAGAACGCTTATCTACCGGGTCGCCTATCTTCTCGAGCAGGGAATAGCGCCGGAGCGTATACTCCTTCTCACCTTTACCCGCAAGGCGGCTCAGGAAATGTTGTCCCGAGCCGCAGATCTGCTGGCTCATTCCTGCGCCGGGGTAAAGAGCGGTACCTTTCACGCCGTATCCTCCGGTATTCTGCGCCGTTACGGTCATCTTCTGGGGTATACCCCCCAATTTACGGTTCTTGACCGGGGCGATACCGAGGGCATCATCAATCTTTTAAAGTCCGCCATGGATCTAAGCTGGGCCGGACGACAATTCCCCAGCAAGCGGGCCATTGCTAATATTTTCGGGCAGGTGGTCAATAAAAATCAGAGTTTGGATGAAATAATCGATGAGCGCTATTGGCATTTATCTGATTTTATAGATGAACTGAGCGCCATCCGCCGTGATTATCAGCAATTTAAGCTGGCCCACAACCTGATGGACTATGATGATCTGCTGGTTAATCTGCGCCGCTTGTTGAGCGAATTCCCCGAGGCCGGGGCCGATATTGCGGCTCGTTTTTCCTATATTATGGTTGATGAGTATCAGGACACCAATCATATCCAGGCCGAGATTATCCGTCTGCTGGCCAGACCACACGGTAACATAATGGCGGTGGGCGATGATTCACAGTCGATATATTCTTTCCGGGGGGCGAATTTCAGGAATATCATGGAGTTTCCGGAGGTCTTTCCGCAGACCAAAATAATTCGCCTGGAGGAAAATTACCGCAGTACCGAGCCCATTCTGAACCTGACCAATAATATTATCGAACACGCCAGGGAAAAATATACCAAGAACCTCTTTACCTCCATTAACGGCGGCGAAAAACCCATTATTTATGAGGCGAGAAATGACGGCGATCAGGCCGCCTATGTTGGTCAGCATATAGCAAAACTCATGGCCGACGGGATGGCGGCAGAGGAGATTGCCGTCCTCTTTCGTTCCGGATTCCACTCCTATAAACTGGAGCTGGAGTTAGGCAGACGGGGCCTAACCTTTGAAAAACGCGGCGGCTTGAAACTTACCGAAACCGCCCACATTAAAGATGTTATCTCCTATCTGCGGGTAGTCTATAATCCCAATGACAGCCTGGCCTGGCACCGAATTTTACTTCATTTGAACAAGGTTGGCGCCAAGACCACCCAGCGGATTGTGGATAGTATCACCGGGGCTGACCCCTTTGGAGCCCTGGCCGCCTATAAACCCGCCAAATCATGGCAGGCCGGTTTTACGGCCCTCAAAGATATGTTGATGCAGCTCCTGGAGCTTGACTCTCCAGCCCGCCAGTTTGATTTGATTATGGCCTATTACCAGGATATACTCGAGCGCGTCTTTCATGATGATTATCCCAAACGGCTGCCCGATTTAGAACAGTTACGGGAAATTATCGCCGAATATAGCGATTTGGAATCCTTTTTGGAGGATTCATCCCTTGATCCGCCAACGGCCGATCATACCCCGCACGCCAAAGAAGCAGGCAAACTTATCCTCTCCACCGTGCATTCCGCCAAGGGCCTGGAGTGGGAGGCGGTTTTTATCATCAATCTGGCCGAAGGTAAATTCCCCTCAGGTATGGCTAAGACATCGGAAGAGATAGAGGAGGAACGCCGTCTGCTCTATGTGGCCGCCACCAGAGCCAAAAAGAAGCTCTATCTCGTCTATCCGCGAATGGCGGCTTCTCCTGGCCGCTATCAGGAGCCAGCGATGATTTCCCGGTTTCTGGACGAACTGGCTCCTAACCTGACCATGGGGGCCAAAAAGGATTTCCGACCGGCCCCAATCATTGATGCCGCCTCGTTGCCCCCCGGCCGCCCCCAGAGGATTAAAGCCGGCAGTGATAATGATTTATTACATAAACATGTTCTGCATCAATTTTTCGGCCGGGGGGAGATTGTGAAAATTATCAAATCCCGCACGGTGCAGATATTCTTCGACCGACACGGCCAGAAAATTATCGACCTGAATTATGCCAAATTAAAGATTCTTGATTAATGGTAACTGGTTAGCTGCACCCAATCTGTGGTCGATAATGCCCTCCAGCATACTGATGTATAGCTGGAGGGCATTATCGACCACATCTCGGGCACATCTAAGCAGTTACGATTCATAGCTCTGGGTAGTTTTTAAACCATACCTAAATAGTTACGATTAATGAACAATGAACAAAAAACTTTCCTACGCCGAGACCTGGCGCTTTTTAGATAATCTGCAATTCTTCAAAATAAAACTGGGCCTGGATTCCATGACCGACTTCCTCGGCCGCCTGGGGCATCCCGAGGATAATCTGCGTTTCATCCATATCGGGGGTACCAATGGCAAGGGCTCAACGGCCATGTCTCTGCGCACCATTTTGAGCCGGGCCGGCCTCAGGGTTGGTCTCTATACCTCCCCGCACCTCTCTTCGGTGCGGGAGCGTTTCCAGATCGATGACTCTCTGATCAACGAAGAGGACTTCGCCCGGCACGCCGCCCGCATCATGGCGGTTATGAATGAACAGCCGATAACCTATTTTGAGTTCACTACCACTCTGGCCCTGCTCTGGTTCGCCGAACAGCAGGTGGACGTCGCCATTCTCGAGGTGGGGATGGGCGGGCGCTTAGACGCCACTAATGTTATTACTCCGCTCATTACCAT
>JAJSAA010000142.1 GCA_024274995.1 Deltaproteobacteria bacterium | reverse complement strand
CGGTGTCAGTCACCAGCAGCTTAACATACTGACCGGGGCGTAGGTTGCATTCAGATGATGTCCTGCTGGTAATTTCAACGTTGGTTAAGGAGATACTCAATTTACCTCCTGATTCTTCCATGGCCTGGGCGGCGTTAGTGCATAAATTCATTAAAATCTGATGAACCTGGGTTGGGTCGGCTGAAATAACCCCGCTGTCCGCTGCTATGTTATCCTCGATCTCAATGGTCGTAGGAATAGAGGCGCGTAGCATTTTTATAACCTCTTTGATGATCAAACTTATGCGGATGGGGCCAATGGCGTTTTCGGTTTTGCGGCTGAAGGTCAAAATGTGTTTAACCAGCTCTCTCGCCCTTTTGGCCCCGCTTAAAACCTGATCCAGGTCTTCCTGTACAAGGCTATCCGGCGGGATATGTATCTTGGCCAACTGGGTAAAACCAAATATTGCCGTGAGGATGTTATTGAAATCATGGGCAATGCCGCCAGCCAGGGTTCCAATGGCCTCTAACTTTTGCGACTGGATTAATTGCTGCTCCAATTTTTTTTCTTTAGAGATGTCCTGTTTAATCGCCACAAAATGGGAAATTTCCCCGTTTTCGTTTTCAACCGGAGTAATAAGAATTTTTTCTTCGTAAAGACCGCCGTCTTTCTTTTTGTTGATCAGCATTCCCTCCCATTTTTCTCCAGAGGTAATAGTCTGCCACATTTGGCGGTATAACTTTTCATCATGTTTACCGCTTTTAAATATACGGGGATTGCTGGAAATGATCTCTTCAGGGAGGTAGCCGGTCATCTCTGTCATGAAGGGGTTGGCGTATTGAATATTGCCCTTAGTGTCAGTAATTACTACGCCCTCGGCGGCCTGGGTGATGGCGGTGGAAATTAAGGCCTGCTGCTCTTCAAGTCGTTTTCTGGTTATACTTTCTGAGAGGATGTTAGCCACACCTTTTAAAAATTCCTCTTCCTCGGGATGAGCGGCTCTGCCGACGGGTAGATAAAAGATCATTACCCCCAGCAATTCTTCGCCCGATAAGAGCGGAACACAATAATGGCCGTGGTCAAGCATGCCGGGGTAGAGAATGTCATGGCGCTGGTCAACCGACACCGTATGTATCAGATGGCGGCTGATGGCTGTTCTGCCGCAAATACATTTTCCAAAGGGAACCTTGGCACAGCTTTGCAAAATCTCGGCGGAAAAATTGACAGAACTTTTGAGTACCAGCATTTCAGGTTCTGACGGATTTATTAAAAACACAGCGCCTTTATCTTCTATATTGAACCAGTTCAGGGAAAGAATAATTGTCAAGGCCCGCTGGAGTAATTCGTCCAGGGTCTTGGTGACGACAAGGAGTTCCATAATCTGTGAATAGGCCGACATGGTCTGGCAGCGCGACTGAATACTTGAAATTGTATTTCTGGTAAAGGAAACCAGACTGCCGATTTCATTGCGGGTAGTGGCCGGAGCAATATTGTTCCGCGAGCCCCGCTGTACTTCTTTTATCTCGCGGCTGAGCCGCAATACCGGGGAGATGATTGACTTTGAGAGAAAAACAACTACTCCGATACTGCATAGGCAGAGGATGAAATAAAAGAAACTTATTAAAAACCTTGCTTGTCCCTGTTCCCGTTCAATCCTGTTTCTGACCAGCGGCATAAGAGCTCTTGAGGCCCTGGAAATTTTTATGGTTTCATTTTCAATTTGTTTGACGAGGGGAGCTGACACGCATTGCTCCGCTCGTCGCGGGCGGTCAAATATACGGCTTAATCGGACAATGGAGATCTCCAGACCAATCAGTTTGTCATTCTCATTGGAGGAAAGGGCGTATCTTCGTAAAGTGTGCGAAAGTTGATTGATTTTGGCGATGATTTTTTGAGCCCGCCCCAGGGATGGTCTGCCGCACAGGGCCTCAATCTGAATTTGGTGGGTGGTTTGACTGATTTCATCAAGAATGGCGTCAGTATTCAACAGGCGATCACCGAGGGAGGTATACTGGTAAAATGACAGGGCCAGCAAGATGACAAAGGTCATTGTCAGGCTTGAAATCAAATAACCTATAGATTGCAGTTTCACGTATTGTCGTCCCTGTTCACATTGTACCCTTGCTGGCGAAATACCTCACGGCCGGAAGTAATCAGGTATTGAAAGAACCGTTTGGCAAGTTTCGGATGCTTGGAAGTAGTGAGCAGGCCGACTTCGAGAGGAGCTTTAATCAGGTATGGCTTCTGTAATGGTACCACAATAAGCCCTTTACCGGCCGGGGTCAGGGCCATAGTCTCCCACTCGATTACCGCATCAATATTCCCTTGGCGATAGAGGCGTAAAACATCCTGGGAGGATGAACCGTATAGCTTTATATTGTTGAGGATTGCCTGGCCCCTGGGATATATTTTGATGATTTTTTCCATGACCAGCCGGCCTAAACTTGCCTGGCGGGGATTGGAAATCGCCAGGCGGATACCGGGCTTGCTTAAGTCGTTCAAACTGGATATTTTATCTACCGCCTGCGGGGAAACTAATATCGCCACAACATGCCAGGCCAGAAAGGCACTGCGCTTTACCAGCCCTTTTTTTTGCAGAATATCAAGATTTTTTTTGTCGCCGGGGAGGAAGATATCTCCGGTCTTGAACTTAAGGATATAGTCTCGAAGAATACAGGAGCCGTCAAAATGAGTTTGAACTTTTATGCCGGTCTGCTGCTCAAAATCCGCGGCAATTTTATTGACTGGCTCCTGCATCCCGGCCCCGGACAAAAAGACTATATATGGTTCCTGACTCACGCTGCGCATGTACAGGGTGGCTGCGGCAAGTAGGAAAATAAATAGCCCGAATATTAGGAAATAAATTTTTCTGGAATGGGAGACTGACTGTGATGTCATAAGTAGTAGTTTCTGCTGGATGGTGAAAAAGGGGCCAACGCTTACTTCGCTATTATAACAGAAAAAAGTATATTTTCGTTGAATAAAATGAATATAAATTCATTTTATTTCCCTTGCCGTATCCAAGTTTTTTGAGTGAAAGTGTTACAAAACAGTTTTACCCTGTTTGTCTGGTATATCAGGCTCCGGCTGGGGAAATTGGTTTCTGGTCTAAAAGATAGGGGCGGCTTTAGCTATTTAATCCCTAAAAGTTTGATGATTACAATTCCGGCCTCGTAGAGGGCGTAAAGGGGTACTCCCATGAGCATCATATTGAATATATCCGGGGTGGGGGTCAAGACGGCGGCGATGATACTGATAATCAATACCGCGTAACGGCGGTTTTTTTCAAAGCTGCTCCGGGGCAGCAACCCGGCCTTGGCGCTGAAGACCATAAAGATGGGGAGCTCAAAGATTAAGCCGAAGCCCAGCACGAATATGGTAACAAAGTTCACAAAGCGGCCCACCGATATAATTGGTTTAAGCTGGATGGATTTATAGCCGAGGAGAAAATCGATGCCATAGGGCAGGGTGATAAAATAGCAGAAGGCGGCACCGCTGTAAAAGAGCAGACAGGTAAAACAGACAAACCAGAAGCGGCTCAGGCGGCTTAACTGGAAGGGGCGGCTCATGGCCTGCCAGAAGGCAAAAACTATGGCCGGCATCAAGGTTATAATTGCCAAGACAAAGGAGAGTTTTAAATGGGCGATAAACGGCCCGGAAACGCTGAAAAAAACCAGTTTCTGGTGCAGGTGCTCCTGAACCATATTGAAGAGACGGGGAGAATTGGCATAAAAGAGCAAGGCGCTGATAATAATAGCCGCCAGGACAAAAAGAGCGGTTTTCCTTATTTCCTGAACAAAGACAAAAACTCTGGCGTATGGGTGTGTTTCCTCCATTAATTCAACTTGCGGAACTGAAAGATTGTTTAATAAGCCGCTTTATAGCAGAGGTCAGCAGGGCGGTATCGTTTTGACTGCCCGCCGCCACTTTCTTTTGGAAACGATCCAGGTCATAGAGGCAGAGAACGAAACCATCGGCCTGCTTCTGGCTCATGCGGTGTCCGGTTAACAGGGCAGGATGGTTAATAACGGCCAGCATCTCATCGTTATAACGATTGTATTCTTGTAAATCTTGGTCATTCTGCCATTGGTTCAAGGTCTGCTCCCGCTCTTCGGCAAAACCATGGCAATGGGGCTCGCGGATGAGGATATGGAGGGCTTTATCGCCCTGGGCCTCAAGGGAGGCGCCGCGTCCGAGAGGATAGGTGCGGCAGGCTCCGGGCCGGTCATTATATACCCGGCAGCCCTCATTGCCCACAAAGGGGCAGCTGGCCCGGCCGTCATCCACCATACCGAGGTATACCCTGGGGTAGAGATCCTCAGGCTCAAACTCGATAACGGTGTATTGCTCTAAAAAGTGGCCCGAGGTAAGCCCCAGCGCCTTTTTCAGGCGCAGAACATCATAGGGCGTCAGGGCCAGTTCCAACTGTCGGCAGCAGTCCGTGAAGCAGGGGATTCCTGGATGGCAGTGAAATCTGAAGACCTCATTTGCCTCCAGGGGTTGATGCTCCGGTAATTGCGGCATTTATTGCTTCTCCTTACTCCAAATGGAGAGCAGGGGGCTGGCGATGAAGATGGAGGAATAGGTGCCGACGATAATACCAACAATGAGTGTAAAGGCAAAATCGTGAATTACTACACCGCCAAGCAGGAACAAGGCCACCAGGGACAGCAGCGTGGTGAGAGAGGTGACTATGGTTCGGGACAGCATCTCGTTGGTACTGCGATTAATGAGGGCGAAGAGGTTTTTCTCATTGCCCTGATGCTTGATATTTTCTCTTATACGGTCAAAGACAATTACCGAGTCGTTGATGGAATAACCGGCCAGGGTCAGTAGAGAGGTGACAATCAGCAGGGTCATTTCCACGTTCATGACGTAACAAATACCAATCACAACCAGGACATCGTGGAAGATGGCGACTACCCCGGCCAGGCCGAAACGGATATCAAAGCGCAGGGCGAGATAGATAATGATTCCCAGTAGTGAGATGAAGATGGCCTCTACGGCCTTGTCACGCAGGGCGCTGCTGACGGAGGAGCCTATCTCTGTTTCAGAGATAATTTTAAAATGCTTACCGGCAATCTCGGAGTTTAAAATCTTGGT
>JAJSAA010000141.1 GCA_024274995.1 Deltaproteobacteria bacterium | reverse complement strand
TATTGAGCAGTATCTGCGCTGAAATCAGCCAATAAAGAAAATGTCTCTTATCCGAATTCTGCCTGAGGAGCTGGCCAATAAAATAGCCGCCGGTGAGGTGGTTGAACGGCCGGCCTCGGTGGTTAAGGAGTTGGTGGAGAACTCAATTGACGCTGGGGCAAAGAATATTGCCGTGGAGATTGAGGGGGCGGGCACCGGATTGATCCGGGTTATTGATGATGGCATGGGGATGGATGAGGACGATATGCTTCTCTCCCTGGAACGGCATGCCACCAGTAAACTGCGTGATGTCTCGGAACTTACGGCCATTAATACCCTGGGCTTCCGGGGGGAGGCTATTCCCAGTATTGCCTCGGTCTCCAAGCTTGTTGTTACCTCCCGCCAGGCGGCCTCCCCCTTAGGCAGCCGCTTAGAGAGCCGTTTCGGCCGGCTGGTTAAGGTGCATGAGATGGGAGCCGCCCCCGGTACTGTACTGGAGATCAGAAACCTCTTTGCCAATGTTCCCGCCCGTCGGAAATTCCTTAAATCCACTGCCACCGAGATTGCTCATATTGATGAGGCGGTACGTTCTTATGCCTTGATCCATAATGAAATTGGCTTCTCCCTGCGGGTTAAGGGACGGCTTGTTTTTGATCTTGTCCCTGGGGGCGGGGAGGAGCGGGTGCGCCGCGCCCTTGGTTTGGGTGATATTGAACTCCTGATGCTGCCGGATCAAGAGCCGGGGGTGGAGATCAGGGTTAGGGGCTATCTTCTGCTGCCGGAGGAGGAGACGGCGAGGTCGGCCAGACTTTGGCTTTTTGTTAACGGCCGGATTGTGAAGGATAGAATGCTCAGCCATGCCGCAGCTGAGGGGATGCGGGATTTCCTGATGAAGGGCCGCCGGCCGGCCGGAGTGCTGTTTATTGATCTGCCGCCAGCCGTGGTGGATGTAAATGTTCATCCCGCCAAACAGGAAATTCGGTTTCAGCACTCCAATCTGGTGCATGGTGCCGTGGTGGCCGCTGTTCATCAGGCCCTGGAAAGACGGCAGGATGAATTAAGAGACAATATCTTTATGCCGATGGATAATGCTGCTCTGGAGACCGGGGAGCCGCCTGCCCAGGAGCCTCCCCATGGTTTTGAATTAAGGCGGGAGGATAAATTAGCTGTCAGGGGCGAATCGTCAGTCTCGAAAGCGGTGGAATCAACTCCAGCCGCCGCCTTTCAGGTCAGGGCTGAGGAGGGGGCCGGGGAATATCAGGCCGCTGGCGCTCTTATGCCCGGGCCGGAATTTGAGCCAAACGGGGCCGAAAACGCTGAAGATCTACTATTTAAAATGCCGGAGGGCTCAGACCGGCTGCCGCCTGGTATCTGCTATGCGGGACAGTTTATGGAGACCTACCTGCTCTTTGAGTTCAGTAAAGGTCTAATGGTGATAGATCAGCATGCCGCCCAGGAACGTCTTATATTTGAGGACTTGAAACAGTCATATAACCGCCGGGCCTTAGTCAGCCAGTGCTTGATGTTCCCGGAGATGGTGGAGGTCACAACCTCTGATATGCAGACTCTGGAGCAGTATAGCGCCGAGATCAGCCGTCTCGGGCTGGGAATCAGTCCTTTCGGCGGCAGCAGCTTTGTGATTAAGGCGGTACCGGCCCTCCTGGCTCATCTTTCGCCCATGGATATTCTGCGGGATGCCCTGGCCCGTTTCGAGGTCGGAGATGGTAATGTTCAAGGTCCTCGGGGCGGTATAGAGGCAGTACTGGCCGGAATGGCCTGTAAGGCGGCTATCAAAGCCGGGCAGCGCTTAAGCCGCTTAGAGGCTGAGCATCTTTTAATCCGGATGATGGCGGCTGGGGTCTTTTCCCATTGTCCGCACGGTCGTCCGGTGGTCAAGACATTTAGTTTCAGGGATATAAAAAAGTGGTTTCACCGCACTTGACTGTCTCCTTGCAAAGGGGCCTGCCTAAGGCTAAACAAACCTGCATTGCCCGGAATTATCAGACTTAATTGGCCTTGGCCGCCTGGGCGAACTGCAGATTGACAAACTTTTCTATGTCAATCTTCTCCTGCATTATGCCCATCTTGTCATGCATATAGTCCTGGATGGTGCCCAGATCATCTAAGACGGGCAGAAGATTGGCGGTGGTAATTCGGTCGGGCGGTTCGGTGAGAACCCGTTTAATGACCTCCGGTTTCTGATTGAGAAATGCCGCTCCGATGCGGGCCGCCGTGGTGGGTGATTTGCCGATAAATTTACCTGATTTAACCAGACTTTCGGTGAACTCATGCACCGCGTCGGGGTGCTTTTCCAACATTTCATCACGCACCATGAGTACGCAGCAGGGGTGTTCCGGCCAGATATCCTTGGAGAGGCTGAATTCCTCACCGTAACCCATGGCCACCGACTGTGAGGCAATGGGCTCGGCGACGATAAAACCGGCAATCTCGCCTTCTTCGTCAAATTGCAGGGCCTCAATCATCTGACCGGGAGCCATGACCTCAAGGAGGACATCCTTGCCCGCTCCCGGTTCGATTCCTGATTCACTGCAAAGTTTGTGAAGTAGCATATTATGTACCGAAAGCTGATAGGGGATCAAGACCACCTTGCCCTTGAAATCATCAATGGTCTCAATATTGGCTTTTTTGCTTTTGATCAGTACGCTGCCAGATTTATGGCTGAAGAGGACGAGCTTGGCCTTGAGTCCCGAATGATAGAGATCCATGGCGGTGGGAGCCAGGATAAAGGCCGCGTCAACCGAGCCGCTCATAATGGCGCTGGCCACCATTTGCCAGCTCATCATGGGCTTGCAGCGCAGGTTGAGATATTTAAAATCCTCCACCCCTTTTTTAAGTTTATCCTGGGTGATCCCCAGAATAAGGTGATCGGTTATTTTCAGATGGGCAACTTTAAAATCAACTTTATCCGCCATTGGATTCTCCAAGATAGAGTTATAATGAGGTCTATAATATATCTATTATCCGGTTAGAACTTGCCGGTTGTCAAGAAGATTTCTGCGGTTTTTGCTTTTTAGCGGTCTGAGGCGGCCAGGACATAAAGCCCCTTCCCGAATTATTCCGAATAGATTATTATCGGGCGGAAGACAGAAGGCAGAGCAACCAAAATTTCTCAGGTGGTAATTAAAAAATATGGAAAAAGAAAAAACAGCGAAAATATGTGTAGCTATTAGCGGTGGAACGGTGGATGAGGCCATGGAACGGGCCCTGGCGTCCCAGGCGGCGGCCGATGTAATTGAAATTCGTCTGGACGGCATGGAAAAGGCGGCGGTGAAGCCCTTTATCGCGGCTTTAGATGTCCCCCTGCTTTTTACCAATCGAGCCTCCTCGGAGGGCGGTAAGGGGCCTGATGATGATGAGGCCCGCCTGGCTCCCCTCTATGATGCCGTTGCCGCCGGGGCTGCCTATATTGATCTGGAATTAAGGACTAATGATGAGGCCAGACAGCGGCTTATTAAGGCGGCCAGGGGTAAATGCAAGACCATTATCTCCTGGCATAATTTTTCCACCACCCCCTCGGCCCAGGGGCTGCGCCAGATTTTGCAGGAACAATACCGCACTTCGGCCGCCATCGGCAAGATCGTGACCATGGCTCATGACTTCACCGATGTCTTAAGGGTGCTTGACCTCCAGCGTGAGGCGAGAGAACTGGGTTTTCCGCTCATTGCCTTTTGCATGGGACGGGTTGGGGCTATAAGCCGGGCGGCCACTTTGGAGATGGGCGGCTTTATGACCTATGCCGCCGCTGATGGCGAGCAGGGCACTGCGCCGGGCCAGCTTGCCGTTTCCAGCCTACGTCATATCCTCTGGGAGCTTGATAATGCTGATTAATGGTGCCACCGAACTCTATGGTATTATCGGTAATCCGGTGCGCCACAGCCTGAGTCCGGCGATGCATAATGCCGCCTTTGCCGAACTGGGCTTAAACAAGGTCTATGTTCCCTTTACGGTTGAGGATGTCAATGCCGCCCTGCCGGGGCTCGCGGCTCTTGGAATTAAGGGGGTGAGTGTCACAATTCCCCATAAACAGACGATTATTCCCCTCGTTGATGATCTTGATCCTGTGGCTGGTCGTATCGGGGCGGTGAATACCCTAATGATTGATAACGGTCGGATAGCGGGCAGTAATACCGATTGGCTGGGGGCCAATATGGCCCTCTCCCGGTTGACGGAACTGAATGACTGCCGGGTGCTGCTGCTGGGGGCGGGCGGCGCGGCCCGGGCCGTGGGCTTTGGACTCAAGGAGGCCGGGGCCGATCTGACTCTCGCCAGCCGCACCCCGGCCGCGGGGCGGGATTTAAGCGCCGCCCTTGGCTGTCCATGGCTG
>JAJSAA010000140.1 GCA_024274995.1 Deltaproteobacteria bacterium | reverse complement strand
GCAAAGATATCATCAATCAGGCCTGACATTCCTTACCCCTCTGGTTCATAGAAAGACTTCGCCTTGGCAATCTCTCCAGGCGCGTCCCTGACTATGATTTTATAGTTATCCAGCATGGATTTAACATGCTTAACGAGATGATTCGGCAGAGGTTCAACTTTATCACGCAACATGGAATACCCCATCTTACTGGCGATGAACTCCGCTAACTGCAGAATACCGGTTATACTCTCGGGCCTAATACTTTTATCACTCTTATGATGAAAACGAATGGCCTTCATAACATCAGAGGGCATATTCCAGCTATTGGCCAACTGGTAACCGACCCGGCAATGATCCGTACCCAATACCTCTCCTTCACATTCAATCAGGGAATTCCGGCCCGGCTGATACAACCGGCAGGCCTGCCGTAGTTTATCGCCCGCCACCTGGTCCATGGCGATGAGGCCGACATCGTGGATAATTCCTGCCAGGAAAAGATCCTCCCTGGCATCGCCGAATATTCTCTTCCCCACCATATCCGTCAGGATAGCCACGGTGGCGGAATGCAGCCACAGCTGCTGGCGGGAAAACTCCCCCGCCCCGCTGTCACAGCCGCAGCCGAATATATCCCGCAGGGCCTCCACCGCCACCAGATTACGCAGACTCTTCATGCCGACAAAGACCACGGCCTTACTGATGGACTCCACCCGGCCGATAATCCCGAAATAGGGGCTGTTAACCAGGCGCAGCAGGCGGGTGACCAAGAGGGGATCAAGCTGGATCACCTCCTCAAAATCCTGCATGGTACTATTCTCATCATTAACCATCTGGGTCACCCGGAGGGCGACATGAGGCAGGGTCTTGCTGTCCTTAAATTCGGCGATTATATCTTCGGTAACAGACATAATTTTCAAACGGCAATATCATCAAGAGCCAGGATTATATCCTCCAGGACAGCGGGATCAAGATTAGTCAGCTCCGCGGCCCGCCCCCTTTTTTCAAATTCATAGGCCACGGCCCGCAAGCCTTCGAATCCCAGGCTGGCAGCGGCGCCTTTGATACTGTGAGCGGCATCAGCTATCCCATTGCCATCACCGGCCTGCATGGCGACTTTAATTTTTTGCAGATCCCCCCGGGAGGAACTACGCAGCAGGTCGAGCAGTTCCGTTAACAAATCCAGGTCGTCACCGGCCTGTTCCAGGGCAAATTTTTTATTCCATTGTAAATCGCTCATTATGACCTCATGGCTGAATAGTTATTTTTTCGAACAGTTACAATCATATAAAACAATCAACCTGGAGACAAATTTTATTTTTCAGAAAACAGGCAAAGACTGATCTTAAAAAAAACGACATTGAAATTAAAACAAAAAGAAGCTAATAATTAACTCTTTCCAAACCCCCTGAGAATACCTTTTGGAGAGCTACATTAAGCGTAAGCGCTCCATGGGCACCTTGCCTCTGAGCTATAAACAAAGCGAGACTACTATGAATTACCTGAAAAAAATCATCCTGCTGGCCTTAATCCTTACCCTCTCCGCCTGCGGGACAGAAAACATTAACAAGGCCGTTGCCAATGGGGCCGAGGCCCTTTCGGGCCATGATTTACGGGCGCTGTTAAGCGGCAGCACCATCAAAAGCGAGGGCTATGGCGAGGAGGCACGCATCACCTTCTCGAATAACGGCCGTCTCAGCGCCACAAATTCAGACAGAGAAAAGGACACCGGCACCTGGCAGGTCGATGACCAGGAACGTCTTTGTCTGAAATTCAAAAAATGGGGTCAGGGTGACAAGATATGCTACCGGGTATACAAGGAAGGCAAAGAATACAAGCAATTTAATGACAGTGGTCTCCTGGCCTACACCTTCACGATTCTTACCGCAGGTGGGACATTTAAGGAGGGGATATCCTTTGACAATAGCACCGGGACCAAAGCTGCCGCCCAGGGCAGTAAGGAGTCGCCAGCCGTAACTGATATCCAGCAGCCGCCTGATGCCCCGGCAGATATTAATTTTATCATCCGCCAAAACGCCCATGATTGCCCAGGCTGCAATCTGGCCAGAGCTCAGCTTGCCGGAGCCGACCTCAACAATGCCAATCTGGAAGGGGCCAAT
>JAJSAA010000139.1 GCA_024274995.1 Deltaproteobacteria bacterium | reverse complement strand
GCTCAGACAACGGGCCAGGGGCTCTTCGCCATAGGTGCTTAAGGTTTTGACCTTGGAAATGGTATTGGGCAGGCTTTCCAGGCCCAGCCATTCGCCGTCCGGGGTTCTGCCGCCTCCGGAGCGCAGATAATTATAGAGCAGAATCTGATCACGATGGTCACCAGGAGGCTGGCCGTTAATAGTTATTTCATCCTTGCTGATGACGGTCTTGCGGCCGAGATAAGTCAAGGTCAGGGCTGGCGGTGGATTTTGGTAAACCGCCCCCAGGGTCGGGGCCAGGCGGCTGAAATCCACTGGCTGGAGCTCAGATTTTAAAAAGGCGATGAACTGGAGATCTTTTTTCTCTAACTGGAGATTATCGGTGGACTGCCGCACCTCGGTCATATCCAGCCCCTTAATGTTAATGAAGGGGCAGTCCGTAAGTTTTTTGCCAACTTTAAGTACGGCGGCGGCAAAGGCCAGGCAGGTGGGAAGCCCACAGGTGCCGCAATTGGAGAGCGGGGTGTGTCTAACAAGTTGTAAGGGTGAAAGCATTTTAATTATTGGGGGTGAGTGATACTAAGTCCAATTTGGTAATATTGTTTTAAGGTCTTCAGGGGTACCTTGCTGTGCCAGTTACCGGTGGCCAAAGCAGTGAGCCATAGACCTGAGAAGATGATAAGGACAAGGGCGGGCATGGTCAAGGGCGGAACCTGCCGCCGGGTTACAACGGTGAGGCTCAGGCAGTCCGGCACCGGGCAGACCGCCAGGCACTCTAAGCAGCCGACGCATTCCGGACTGTTTATGGTGTTTCTATTGGTTATTTGGATGGCGCCGGGGCAGAATTTTTCACATTTATGGCAGTTGACGCAGGCCTCGGCGTCCCGTTGAATTTTGGTGGGGCTAAATAGGGACAGGAGGCCCTGGAGGGCGCCGTAGGGGCAGAGATAGCGGCACCAGACGTTGCGCGTGAAGATGGAGAGGACAATTAGAACGGTTATAATAATGATGGTGAGGCTTGAAGGGCGCAGGAAGAAATAGAGCATTTTAACATCCACCACCATATTATACGGGGTGCGAATAAAGCCCTCGATTGCCCTTAGATCCATTTTCCAGAGGATAAGATAGCTGAGAAAGGCGAGGAGGAGATACTTAAGGGCTGTAAGCGGTAAGTCGAACCACAGGGGTGGTATCCAGGTCAGTTTTAAGCGCCGGCCCAGGACGGCAAGCAGATTAGAACAGAATCCCACCGGGCATATCCAGCCACAAAAACCCTTACGCATTATCAGGGCGATAATGAGGGCGGCAATAAAAATAGTGAGCCCGGCCGGATGAACCATATCGTATTGGCCGGTGAGTATGAGCCTCTTTAGGGCAACCAAGGCGCTGATGGGCAAAAAGCCCTCCACCGCCGGGGGGCGGGGGACGTAGAGGGCCGATTTACCGATAATCCATAGATAGAAACGGTAGAACTGCCAGCCGCTGTAAAGGCAAAATATAAAGAAAGAGGCCTGCACAGCCCGGCGGATTAAAATTAAGCGTCTGTTTTTCATGGCAGCCGTATTAATTTTTTATCTCCTCAACCTTAAATGGTTTCCACATGAGTATAATCTGGGGCAGGAGAGTGAGAGCGGCCAGTAAGGCGGCGATCATGGCAAAACCGGTAAAAAGCCCGAAATATATGGTGGGGATAAAATTCGAGAAAACCAGGATGGAGAAGCCGATAACGATGGTTAGTGAGGTGTAGTACATGGCCTTGCCGATGCTGGCGTGGCAGCGCTCCATGGTGGCTATGTAGTCGTTATCCTTTGTAAATTCGGCTTTGAAACGCAGGATGTAATGGATGGTGTCATCAACCGCGATGCCGATGGTGATGGAGGCAATGGTGATGGTCATCAGATCCAGAGGCAGATTGATCCAGCCCATGAGCCCCAAAACCATGGCGGCGGGTAGCATATTGGGCAGGAGGGCGATAATGGCCAGGGAGAGGGAGCGGAAAAGGATGATAAACATGATTAATATGCAGATAAAAACGGCGCCGATCGTCAGAATCTGGGAGCGGAACAGGCTCTGCAGCATATTGTTATAAAGCACCAGCATGTTGGTAAAATGAATCTGATCGGGTTTAAACTTCATATCAGAAATCAGAAAATGATGGATCTTTTTGAGGAGATTGGACATTGACATGTTTTTGTTTGACTCGACAATTCGCATGGTTATCCGGGTCTCATTGTCAGGGACGGATACATAGGGCTTAACCAGTAGATTTTTGATTTTGGCCGGCAACTTTTGAAAGAGAATGGAGAGCTCGTAATTGTCCAGACTAATCCCGCCGTTTAAGCGGGTGGCGATCTTGATGAGGGTATCAATGGACTGTACCTTGCCGATCTGTGGTAATGTCTCTAAATAATTATTAATTTTGGCAATACGTCCCAGCTTGTAAGAGGTGAACCAGGCGGCGTATTTCGCTGCTGCCGTTTCAGTGGCCGAAGCCGGGGTGCCGAAATCATTTAAGAGCATATCTTCGCTGCTGTTGGGGGTAGTTTCAGTTTTG
>JAJSAA010000138.1 GCA_024274995.1 Deltaproteobacteria bacterium | reverse complement strand
TTGGTAGGGGCTCCCCTTGTGGGTGCCCAAAACAGAACGTGGCGACCAAATACAGGGCACCCACAAGGGGAGCCCCTACAGAGGATACAAAATTATTGTTTTATTCGCTCAATTTTCACAAACGGCTCCATCTGCCCTGTTTTTTTTTACATCAAGGGTCATATTCACCAGCGGCCCATAAATCGCGCTGGCCAGTTCCGTGAACCCCGGCTCCGGGGCACTCATCAACGCCTTAAAATCGCCATAGCTCCGACGGCTGTAGAGATCATAACCCCGTTCACCCCTGTTGAATGAATCACCATCATAGACCTTACGGGCCGCAGCCTCCGCCCTCTCACCGCCACCCCTAACCATGAGCCAGGTCAAGGCCGTTTTCAGACTTAAAGGCAGTGGGAAGCACAGGGCCGAAAACCAGTATTCCACCAGACTGGCAAGCTCCTGCCGCGCCTCCACCTCCGGCAGGGGCGGCAATTTAACAATTCCGTCCGGGCTGACAAGATAACTGCGTAATTCAATACCCGCGCCACAGGCGGTTAAGTGCCTTATCCACAGATAGAGCATCCGCCGGTAAAGCCCGGTTTTATCCCTCTTGTCATTTGCCTTATAAGAAACCTCCCAACGGGCCAACAGACCGCTGCCTTTATCATCCCGCCGTAACTCACTGATCCAGTCTTCAAGCCGCCGCTCCTGGCCGTGCAGCGTAAAGGAGAGACAAATTTCCCGTTCCCCGGCGGCCAGCGGCCATTGGTTCATCAGCTTTTGTTCATTTTCAAGTACCAGGCTTACCGTATTCCGCAGTCTCGCGGCCGCCAGCTCGCCAAAACCCGCCAACGGCAGCTCACCGGCTCGTCGCAGGGCGGCGGCCCTCTCCGTCAGCACCCTGTCCCTCTCCTCCGGCGGTACAGCCAAGGCCGATGATAACAGTTCATTACTCATGGAATAATTGCTAAGGGCATCTAAACTAAAGGGCTCGCTGCCATCGGCCGGAGCCGCTGGTTCATCAAAATAGACCCCCAGCCGATAATTATAAAAGACCCGGATCGTATTCTTAAGCAGGGCGATAAGCTGGCCGCAGCCAATGGCGGTGGTAGAATTCACCGCAGGCAGAGGTTTATCTTCCCCCTTCGGCTCTCCTGTATCCGCATGAATATCAGCCCATTCTCCAGCATAGGTAAACAAATTATCAGTACCAGAAAAATACAAACGACTGAAAGGCTGCAGGGGATGCAGCTTAGTCAACCTGAGCAGTAAATCCGCCTCCCGCCGCGAATCCGCCGTCCGCCAGCCAGCGGCGAGATAATCCCGGAGCTGCCCCACCAGCACCGAGGGGGCGCGGCTGCTGTTATCCCTGGCGTTACGCCCTATATAACTGATATATAACCGCTCGCGGGCCGCCAACAGTGCCTCAAGAAAGAGATAACGGTCGTCCTCACGCCGGGAACGATCACCAGGCCGATAATTAGAGGCCGCCGCCATAAGATCAAAATCAGGTGCCGGATAATGACGCGGATAATCAGCATCATTCATGCCCAACAGACCAACAACTTTGAAGGGGATGGCCCGCATGGGCATTAGGGTGCAGAAATTCACCATCCCGGCCAAAAAACGTTGCGAGATGGATGATTGTTCCAGAGCCGCAAGCAGCATATCAGTCACCACGACCGCCGGGAGTTCATGATTAAACCCAGCCACCTCGCAGTCATTCAACCATTGCTCAAGCAGGTTTTCTAAGCTTTGGCCAAATACAATATCCTCGCTCAGACTGAACTCAAAGAAATCAGCCGTTAGATTTCTGATGCGCTCCCCCCACTCATCGGGTGCCGCCGGACGGCGCAGAAGCCGCCAATGATGTTCCAGAACCTCAATGAGCCGGGCCAGATTACCCACCAGTTCGGCCTCCAGACCGCTGCCCCCGACATATGGTTCAATCCCGTGCCAGGCCGGCCCCTCCCCCACGGCATAGCCCAAAAGCATACGTTTAAGCCCAAAACGCCAGGTGTTCTCCTCAAAGGCCAGGGGTAGATCCAGCGTCTGGCGCTGTTCGGCGTTCAGCCCCCAACGCACCCCGGCCCCGACGAGCCACTCTTCAAGGCGGGGCAGATCACTCGCATTCAGGCCAAAGCGTGCCCGACAGGCCGACACCTCAAGGAGATCCAAAATATCACCGCTGGTAAAACGCGATTCAGGTAAACGCAGGAGTGTGCCAAGGGCTGTCAGGGCCTGAGCCCCGCCCTGCCCGCTACCATCGGCAATGGAAAAAGGCAGATAACGTGGATCATCTGGAGCATGAGTAAATACCGCCTCAATATGGGGGGCATAGGCCTCCACGTCGGGCATCATGATGATAATATCCCGTGGCCGTAGCTCCGGCTGCTCATCGAAGATGGAGAGCAGCCAGTCGTGCAATATCTCTACCTCCCGCTGCCTGCTGCAGGCCAGCTGAAAGGTAATAGAATCGTCATCAGCGGCAATTATTGTTTTTCGATCAGCAGTAGGCAGAGGGGTCAAATCAAGAATACCCTGCTGTACCTGATGAAGCAGGCTGGCACTTTCTGAAGTGGTGCAAAAATCGCTGAAAAGATCTATTTCGGCAAAATTATGGCGGTAGGAATCAGGGCGGTCATAGCCGTAGAGCAGGCCGATATAATCTCGCCCCTGTTTGCCCCAGGCCGCCAGCAGCGGATTTACATGCTGATGAAGAAGTTCCGGGGCCAGATCAGGCGGCATATCCTTGCGCTGGTGACGAGAACCAGCACCGGGCAGCAATTCCCGGTCTTCGATAATATCGGCCCAGTAATGACGGCAGGGATTGTGAACAAAAACAAGAACCTGGCAATACTCTGCCAGTCCGTGCAGGGCTTCTAAGAACTGCCGGGGCATAGAGCTGATGCCAAAGACAATAACCCGCCTGGGCAGCAGGCCGGGCCGCGGGCCGCCAGCCTCAACAGCCCGCATGAAACGCTGATGAAGAGCGGCCCGGCTGCCCTGCCGTTCCGCCACCGGCACATCGTCCAGTAGCCGCCGCCACAACTCGGCCTGCCAGACCTGCTCTCCTGGCAGAGGTACCGGCCCGCGCGGCCCATTCAGACGATTAATGCCCCTGGCCCAGTCAGCCAGCCAATCCGCCCGATACACCTGATACTGGTCATAGAGATCAGCCAGCCGGCAGGCCAGTTGATAATGCTTGCGGAAATCATGATCCGCCTCTAAAAATTTGGCCAGGGCCGAGAAGCTCTCCTCCCGGCAGAGGGCGGGCAGCATGCGCAGCAGACGCCAGAGCAATCTGGATTTATCAAAGGGTGAGGCAGACGGCACCTCGTCCCCGCCCAGCACGGCCCGGTAGGCCGCCCACAGGAAACGGGCCGGCAACTGCATATCCACCGCCGCGCAGATGCCGGCCCCCTCATCGGCGGCCAGGGCCAGCTTCAGCCACTGGGCCATACCGTTGCTCTGGACGATGAAAAGCTCCGGCTCCAGAGGACGAAGCGGATGGCTGACTGTCCAGTGTGCCACAAGTTCCCGCAGATCTTCCAGACGATTGGCATGAATTATAGACAGACCGGGGCTTAATTCGTTATCCATTGGGATATTAGTTGAAGCTGTTCCTTAAAAAAATATCAGGGAATGGCAGGTATTCTGTCAGGCCGGCAATGAGCCGTAATAAATTCTTTTATCCTCTGCAGAACCAGATTTCGAATAAAATCCTTTTCCATCATCAGTTCATGCCGGCTGCCGCTTTCGCCTGCCGCATGGCCTTAAAGGACTGATTGAGCCATCGAAAGGTCGGGCTGCAAAGTTCATTTTCCGGGAATTTACGGAGTATCTTTTTATTGAGCGAGAAACGGGCTGCGCTGTGAGTCAGATCATTTCCAGCAAAGGCCTTGGCCGGATTATAGGGCCCGCCGCCGAAGACATAAAAATCACCGCCACCAAGATCGGTTATCCCCACCGTCAGTAACCGGGCCAGTTCCGCGGGGTAAGGCGCGGTATTAATCCGCAGCATCGGAGAACAGAGAATCATACCGCTTAGAATACCCGGATTTTCAACGCTGTAAATAATGGCAATCGCACCTCCCATGGAATGGGCCAGAATAAAAAGACGCTTATGCTTTTTCCCCTTGACAACGGTCTGGATAAATCCTCACAAGTCAGTGATATAATTAGAAAAAGTTTTCACATCTCCCTTCTGAGTATCACTGAGCAGATGACCGGACATCCCCTGCCCCCGATGATCATAAATATAGAAAGACCACGGCATATGCCGCAGATCATAAAACAGTTCAGCGTATTTAGTCGTGTATTCCGTGCGGCCGTCGACAATCACCAAAGCCGCCTGTTCTCCGGTAATTTCCCGTTTGGCATAATGGATGGCAACCCCGCCCGCCCCCCGCATAGTGCCAGCCTTGAACTGCGTCGTAAAAAAAGGCAGGACAGCAGAATTAAAGACCGCCGGCAGCCGCCCCTCCGGAACGGCTGCACTCAGAGCCGGACAAAGCAGGAATATAATAACCAATACCCACAGGACTTTCACCCGAAACAGCGCAACACCGGAGACCGGACTTTTTACAACACCGTCAATATTTGCAGGCTGTGCCATTATTTACTTTTCAGATCAGAGAGATGACAGAGATCGTTCCAGTTAATGATTACCCGGTTTTCATGTTCATACCCCAAAATACTTAAAGAGGCTGTACCAAGCATTAACAATCTGGCGGCATTGGGCGGTAAACCGAGCCAGCGGGCCGCAATCACCCGCAGCATATGGGCATGAGCAAAGATTAAAGAATCGCCGTCAACAGCCGCCACTCTCGCAATAATAATATCGGCCCGCTCTGCCACCTGTGCAAGTGTTTCTCCACCAGGGGGGTCGCCGCTCCAAATCGTCCAGCATGGCTGCTCGCTGCGGATATCCCGCGTGGTTCGCCCCTCATAGGCCCCATAATCCCATTCCAGTAAATCATCGGTAAATTCAGCCCGCTCTCCATAGCCCGCAAGCCGGCAGGTCTCAACAGCACGCTGCAGAGAGCTTGAAAGAACCAGGCTGAATGAATGAGCGGCCAGTCTGACGGCCAAGGCTTCAGCCTGCATAATTCCCCTGTTTGTGAGAGGTATATCACTTCTCCCGGTATGCCGCCCCATTACGGCCCACTCTGTCTCACCGTGACGTACCAGCCATATTTTCTGTTTAGTGTTAAGCATAATTGTATTTAGTCTCAATTTGCGCCCCCGTATTGGGGGGGAGAACCACTCCAAAACTTGCCCTCCAT
>JAJSAA010000137.1 GCA_024274995.1 Deltaproteobacteria bacterium | reverse complement strand
GATATTGTAATTGATCTGCTGCCCGAGGTGAAAAATCTTGGCAATCCTACTATGGAGGAAATTGTCGAGGCCCTGGGCGCTGAGTGGTTCAGCGGCCCCAGAACCGGATTGCAGCGCGATGTGCGTGATCTGAAAGTGGCGGCCATGGGCCCGGCTAATTTTCTGAATTTTATCCGGAAAGATGATCTGATTATCACCCCTGGCGACCGCTCTGATATTATTTTTACAACCCTGGGGGCCATTGCCTCCCGGAATTATCCTTCACCGGTTGGCCTGCTGCTCTCCGGCGATCTGACACCGGCTCCTTCCGTCATGCGCCTGCTGGAAGGCCTTGATGATCTGGACATGCCCATCTACCGCGTTCCCACCGACACTTACCGCACCGCTATTCATGCCGCTGCCGTACGGGGCCGGCTGCGCCCCAACTATGAGCGTAAAATCGCCCTGGCCCTTGGCATGTTTGAAGCCAATGCCGATATCCAGGCCCTGGAAGAAAAAATCCGGGTTCCTGCCTCTCCCACCATGTCACCGTTGATGTTTGAATATACCCTGTTTCAACGGGCCAGGGAAAACCGCAAGCATATCGTTCTGCCTGAGGGAGATGATGACCGCA
Organism: Deltaproteobacteria bacterium; assembly: GCA_024274995.1. Classification (GTDB taxonomy): domain Bacteria; phylum Desulfobacterota; class Desulfobulbia; order Desulfobulbales; family VMSU01; genus JAADIV01. The sequence goes on along the minus strand of JAJSAA010000137.1, from coordinate 7,423 downwards.
TTCTCCAGGCCGCTGAAATACTGCGGCTGCGCGATGTGGTAAATCTGACTATCCTCGGGGATGAAAAGAAACTGCGCTCCAGGGCCGCAACTCTTGGCCTGAAGCTGGCGGGCGTGACAATTCTCAATCCAAAAATATGCGGCTTTTACGAAGAGTTCGTCGAAACCTTTTACGCCCTGCGTAAACACAAGGGTGTCACCATGGATATGGCCTTTGACAGCATGAGCGATGTCAATTACTTCGGCGCCATGATGGTCTATAAGGATATGGTTGACGGCATGGTGTCCGGGGCGGCCAATACCACGGCCCATACCATCAGGCCGGCCTTTCAGCTTATCGGTACTCCGCCCGATGTCCTGCTGGTCTCCTCGGTTTTTTTGATGTGTCTGGAGACCAGGGTGCTGGTCTATGGCGACTGCGCGGTTAATCCTGATCCCAACTCCGAGCAGCTGGCCGAAATCGCCATCAGCTCCGCCAGGACGGCTGAGATGTTCGGCATTGAACCCATGGTGGCCATGCTCTCTTATTCCAGCGGCATTTCCGGGGCCGGCACGGATGTGGATCTGGTACGCCGGGCAGTGGCCATTGCCCGGCAGCGCCGGCCTGACTTGCGGATTGACGGGCCGATGCAGTACGATACCGCCATTGATCCCGCGGTGGCCGAAAAAAAAATGCCGGCCAGTACCGTGGCTGGAAGGGCCACGGTCTTTATTTTTCCGGATCTTAACACCGGCAACAATACTTATAAGGCCGTGCAGCGTTCCTCCGGGGCGGTGGCTGTTGGCCCTGTTCTCCAGGGCTTGAAAAAGCCGGTCAATGATCTCAGCCGCGGCTGCCTGATTACGGATATTGTCAACACGGTGGCGATTACGGCAATTCAGGCGCAGGAGACGGAAAAAAGGTAAGCGTGTGGTTTATTGAGCGCTTACGAAAAAAGAGAGAAAGAATCACTCCTCCGGTAAGGCGATAATCTCCATTTTATGATTTATTTCAGGATGCTCCGGTGAGGGGCCCTCGGTCTGGATGATAAAACTGCCCGTCAGGGCATGCTCTTTGGCATAGTTGCGGCCATAGGCTGTCCAGTCGTGCGGATGCTCTGTTTCCAGAATTGGATATACCCCGTAGGAGAACATAAGCTCACGACAGGTTTTTTCAACTGAACTCACGGCCAGTATCCACTTGGGCAGCCTGAATCTGGTCAGGCTTCTCGCTGTGGCACCACTGGCGGTTGGCGCGAGAACGGCGGCTGATGAATCAATTTTGGCCAGAATATTTTCAATACTCTCCGCAATAAGATCAACACCATTGGGAAAATCATCTCCCGCCTGTGGTTGCAAACTGGAGTCAAAGTTATACCGCCCCCTGTGTGGTTCCGTGGCCGCGGCAATCCGGGCCAGCATTTCTACGGATTCCAGGGGATAATCACCCATGGCCGATTCTTCCGACAGCATGACACAGTCGGTGCCGTCAAGAATGGCATTGGCTACATCGGTGGCCTCGGCCCTGGTTGGCCGGCGGTTGTGAGTCATAGACTCGATCATCTGAGTGGCGGTGATTACCGGCCGGCCGAAAAAGTTGGCCCGGGCGGTGAGAAATTTCTGCTCCACGGCAATCCGCTCAATGGGAATCTCCACCCCGAGATCACCTCTCGCCACCATTATCCCATCGGCGACGGCCAGAATTTCATCTATCTTTTCACTGACCCCCGCCCGCTCAATCTTGGCAATAATAAAGGGGGAAAATCCCATTTCAGCCGCCGCGGCCCGGACATCTTCAATATCCCGGGCCTCGCCGACAAAGGACTGGCCGACGGCGTCCACCCCGTTTTCCAGGGCAAAGCGCAGGCAGTCACGGTCACGGGCGGTAAAGGCGCTGATTCCCAGGTCAATTCCGGGAATGTTCACCCCTTTTCTCGATTGCAGATGGCCGCCGACCATAACGGTACAGCGAATATCCCGGCCCTCAACCCCGTCGACCCGCAGCTGAATAAGGCCGTCATTTAAAAAGATCGTATCATCTTTTTTCACCACCGCGGGCAGCTCCTTCATACTTACGGACACCCGATTCCTGCTGCCGATGATCTCTTCCGTGGTCAGGGTAAAAGCTGTGCCCTTATCAATGGTTATGGGTTCAGTTAGGGTGCCTATCCGCATTTTAGGCCCAGGCAGGTCGGCCATGATAGCGGCCCGCCTGCCGGTTTTCGCTGAGGCGGCCCGAATCTTTTTAATCACCTCGCCATGAGCGGCAAAATCACCATGGGAAAAGTTCAGCCGGGCAACATTCATGCCCGCTTTAAGCATCCGCTCAATCATCTCATAGGAGTCAGAGGCCGGGCCGATGGTACAGATAAGTTTTGTCTTGTTAGCTGGTAATCTTTTCATGCCATGTCCTCTGTTATGTTTTTTCAACGGCAGAGACAACCATGCGCCTCGTTTCTGCCGCCTTTATCCGTTTTATTTTAAATTAGGGTGTGACCAAAACATTCCAGCTCATCAATCAAAAAACATTAACGAGTTGCATTATTATCGAACAATGTTATTAATTTATTATATGATTAAATCATTTCGATGCAAAGAAACAAAAAAGATATTTGGCAGAGAATTTTCCAAAAAACTACTCACAGATATTCAAGAAAATGCTCGGCAAAAATTACCTCCTGTTCATCCAGGAAAGATATTATTGGATGAATTCCTTGAGCCAATGGGAATAACTCAATACCGCTTAGCCAAGGACACTTCAGTTCCCCCAAGAAGAATTAATGAGATTGTTCATCAAAAAAGGTCTATCACAGCCGATACAGCATTGCGCCTTGGTGTATTTTTTAATATGTCTCCTCACTTTTGGATGAACCTCCAAAGCAGATTTGAATTAGAAAAAGCGGAAGACTTACTGGAAAACAAACTCAAAAACGAAGTACACCGGTACAAAATGGCATAATGCGGCAAAAAGCTATAACCATAAAAATTTAAAATTCTATTCTACCCCTGTATGAAACCTCAACCTGCTTAATCTGCCATATCTTGCCGCAAAATTCTTCTCTTCCGCCTTACATTAAATACCGTTTACAGCTTCACGTGTAAGATCAGTAACTTGCCGCCAGTCGCGACGTTCCATGGCCGCCGCCGGCACCAGCCATGAACCACCCACACAGGAAACATTCCCAAGCGCTAAATATTTTTGGTAATTGGCCGCTGAAATACCGCCGGTGGGACAGAAGGTGATGTGTGGAAAGGGGCCGGCTATGGCCTGCAGCATCCGGATGCCGCCCCGGCCCGGTAGCAGTCTCCACATCCTGGTGCACCAGCGCCCCCCCTGAAGCAATTCCTCGTTGGTAGAACCGCCGGTTGCCAATAAGGCCACCATGGCATTAACCACGGATTTTTCGCTGATAATCCGGGCCAGGGGGGGGCGAATGCCAAGATGGGTTATGGCTGTAATCCGGGATGCGGCGGCGCGGGTCAGGGCATCACGTAATTTTGTCCCGGCATTGACAAAGGAGGCGCCGGGCAGGTGCAGGTGCCGGGACTGTGGTAGGCGCTGACCTCGGAGGCCAGCATCTGGCGGCGGTCAATTTCTCCCTTGACAAAGCGTTCACGGGCCCACGCCTTTTCCTTGTTGGCTTAGGCCGGAGGTCATGGGCCCGGCCGGGATAAAGATCATGGGCAGGTGACCGAACTGGAGGGAACCCATGAGCATTCCGGGCATGACCTTGTCGCAGACCGCCGTCAAAAACATTATGGGACAGGCCAACAACCGTGGACATGGCAATCACATCCCGGCTGACCAGGCTCAGCTCCATACCCGGCTCACCCTGGGTAACCCCGTCACACATGGCTGGTACCCCGCCGGCAAACTGGGCTGTGCCGACGGTCTTAACGGTATTGTGCATGACTGTTCTCCATGAAAATTTTAAATTCTTGATTTCGGTATGACAACCTCAACGGCAACGCTCAACCATCAGACCGTTAACCTGATAACACCTCAACCGGCTTAATCTGCCATATCTTGCCGCAATATTCCCTGATAGAGCGGTCGGAGGAAAATTCAGCCATCCGGGCCACGGTCCGGATTGATTTTTTAAGCCATTCCTCTTTATCGGCATAGGCCCTGTCCACTTCCTGCTGACAGTCAATATAGGACTGAAAATCGGCAAAGAGCATATACTCGTCATTGTATTTCAGGGAATCAAGCAGGGGTTTGAATAAATTCCTGTCTCCGTGGGAGAAATGACCGAATTCTATCAGGTCGATGACGGCGCGGAGTTGGTCGTTGTTATGGTATATATCCAGGGGATGATAACCGGACTGCCTGAGTTCAAGTACCTCGGGCGCGGTGAGGCCGAAGAGGAAAAAGTTTTCCTCTCCCACCTCTTCACGAATTTCAATATTGGCCCCATCCAGGGTGCCGATGGTCAGAGCGCCGTTCATGGCGAATTTCATGTTGCCGGTGCCTGAGGCCTCTTTACCCGCCAGAGAAATCTGTTCAGACAGATCGGCCATGGGATAGACAATCTGGCCGATTTTGACATTATAATTGGGCCTGAATATAACCTTCAGCTTATCCCTGGTTACAGGATCTGTATTAAGCACCTCGGCGACGGAGGTAATCAGCTTGATGATCAACTTGGCCATAAAATAGCCGGGTGCGGCCTTGCCGCCGAAGAGAAAGGTGCGCGGTACCATGTCAAAATCCGGCTCATTCTTCAGCCGCCAGTAGAGACTGATGAGATGAAGAATATTGAGATGCTGGCGTTTATACTCATGGATGCGTTTGACTTGAACATCAAACATGGAATCAGGATCGACAACAAAGCCGAAATGCTCCAATATCAAACCGGCAACCTGTTCTTTATGCCCTCTTTTTATCTGGTACCATTTCTCTCGAAAGGAGGCGTCGTCAGCAAAGGGCTCGAGATCTGAGAGCTTCTCCATATCGTTCAACCAGCCCTCGCCGACGGCCTCGGTTATCAGAGCCGTCAGTTTCGGATTGCTGACTCCCATCCAGCGCCGCGGGGTAACGCCGTTAGTAATATTGATGATTTTATCCGGCCAGAGGCAATGGTAATCTTTTAAGACCTGATCCTTGAGTAGCTGGGTATGGAGACGTGCCACGCCGTTTATATGACTGCTGCCCACACAGGCCAGGCCGGCCATGCGGACATATCGTTCCCCGGTCTCATCAATGAGTGACATATTGGCAATCCTTTGGTCATCCAGGGGAAAACGCAGCCGCACCTCATCAAGAAAACGGCGGTTTATTTCACAGATGATCTCATAATGACGCGGCAGCAGGGATTGAAAGAGGGGAATGGGCCATTTTTCCAGGGCCTCGGGCAGCAGGGTGTGATTGGTGTAAGAAAAGGTCTTCTGAGTGATTTCCCAAGCCTTGTTCCAGGGTAAAAGATGTTCATCGACCAGCAGCCGCATAAGTTCCGGAATAGCGAGGGATGGATGAGTATCATTTAATTGAGCCGCTACGGAGCGATGATGGGTGGTCAGATCAAGCCCTTTCATGACTGTATGCATATGGATCAGATCCTGCAGAGAACAGGAGACCAGGAAATACTGCTGTTCAAGGCGCAGCCGCTTGCCGGCCTGACTTGTATCGTTGGGGTAGAGAACCTTGGTGATATTTTCCGCCACTACCTTGTTTTCCACGGCGCCATAATAATCACCCCGGTTGAAATCTGAAAAATTAAAATCCTGGGCCGCCTCAGCCTGCCATAATCGGAGCAAAACACAGTTGTTTACCCGGTAACCGAGGATCGGGGTATCATAGGCTATCCCTTTAACTACCATACCGGGATTCCAGCGTACCCGGTAGCCATGTTCCGGATCATTATAGGATTCCGTGCGGCCGCCAAATTGAACTCTGTAGGTTCTTTCCGGGCGGTACAGCTCCCAAGGATTACCGTAATGCAGCCAGTTATCGGAGTATTCTACCTGCCAGCCGTCTTCAAGGCGCTGTTCAAACATGCCGTGTTCATATCTGAGTCCATAGCCGATGGCGGGGATTTTCAAGGTGGCCAGCGAATCCAGATAACAGGCGGCCAGCCGCCCCAGGCCGCCGTTGCCGAGGCCGGGCTCGCTCTCCAGTTCGATGAGTTTGTTCATATCAAGACCCAGCTCCTCCATGGCCTTACGCACCTGGTCAATTACGCCGAGGTTGAGCATGTTGTTGATCAGGTGCGGCCCCTCGAGAAACTCGGCTGAAAAATAAGCCACTATCCTGGTTTCCTTTTTCAGATAGGTTGCCATAGAATGAATATATTTATCAAGCAGCATACTGCGCACGGTATAGGCCAGGGCGGTATAAAAATCCTGCGGCGTGGCGGTCAGGGCGGGTTTGCCTATGTTATGATAGAGGTTATTGGCAAAGGCCTTTTTGATGGCGGCAATAGATGTCTGTTGCCTTTTGTTGTTTTTCATTGTTCGATTCCGGTTTAAATTCGTTGTTGTCCGGCAGAAATTTACGCTTATACGCCCACAATGGGCTTAATGGATGGTACCTCAATTTACTCTTCCCATTCTCTGCCGTCCTTGGCCAGGAGCGCCACAGAGGCAACCGGCCCCCAGGAACCTGCCGGGTAGGGCCTGGGTGGTTCATTGCACTGTGTCCAGGCCTCTTGAATAGAGTCAATCCAGGCCCAGGAGCGTTTTACCTCGTCGCGATGCACAAACAGAACCTGGCTGCCGCACATGATTTCCAGGATCAACCGTTCATAGGCGTCGGCAATACGCTCATCAGCAAAGGCCTCGGAAAAACTTAAATCAAGCGTGGTGCGTTGCAGGCGCACGCCCTCGCTAATACCTGGTTCCTTGTTGAGCATTTCGATTTCAACCCCTTCGTTGGGTTGCAGGCGGATAATCAGTTTGTTGGGCGGCAGATGCCGGTATGAATCGGCAAAAATATTATGGGGCTGCTGTTTGAAGTTGATTACTACCTCCGAGCGTTTGGTGGCCATACCCTTGCCGGTGCGCAGATAGAAAGGCACATCAGCCCAGCGCCAGTTGTCGATATCCACCCGGATGGCGACAAAGGTCTCAGTGGTGGAGCGAGGATTACCACCTTCCTCGTCGAGATAGCCAGGCACGGATTTACCCTTGATAAAGCCGGAGGCATACTGGCCGCGGACGACCTTGTCTTCGACGTTCTCCCTGGTGATGGGCCGCAGGGCCTTGAGTACCTTGATTTTTTCATTATGCAGGCTGTCTCCCAGCAGGTTGACCGGCGGCTCCATGGCTACAAGAGTGAGGATCTGCATCAGGTGATTTTGAACCATGTCCCGCAGCTGACCAGCTTTGTCAAAATATCCCCAGCGCCCCTCAATACCCACCTGTTCGGCCACGGTGATCTGGACATGATCAATGGTGTTGTGATCCCAATTGGTGGTAAAGATAGAGTTGGCAAAGCGCAGAGCCAG
>JAJSAA010000136.1 GCA_024274995.1 Deltaproteobacteria bacterium | reverse complement strand
GTTAAATATTTCAGGGCAGCCATAACGTCTGAGAGCCGACTCTAAGGCTGAAATACAGAATTCACTCTCCATGTTGGCTGAAACCTCCCTGGAGGAGAGCACATAGCGGCTATACCAGGTAAGCGCAGACTCCGGTCAATTACAGCTGTTAAATACACAAATCCTCCGCCGAAAGGAACGTAGGTAATGTCTGTTGACCATACCTGATCGGGGCAGACTATAGGAAGATTCCTTAGCAAATACGAATAGATTTTATGCTCAGGGTGTGGTTTGCTCAAACTCGGTTTGGGAGCAATAGACTCAATACCCATTATTCGCATAAGCCGTTGAATCCGTTTACGATTCACATTGTAGCTTTGACGCCTCAAAATGTCTCTGATTTTACGGCTACCGAAAAAGGGGTACTTGGTGTATTCCTCATCGATAAGTGCCATGATCTGCAGGTTCTCGGCACTTTCCTGTTGCTGAGTTGACGGCCGATAATAATTCGATCTTGGAAGACCAACAAGGTCACATTGACGAACGATACTCAGAGTAGCATGTTTCGGGTCAATACATGCACATTTTTCAGCAATACTCATAGTAGATACCCAGTCTTTTTTTAGCCAATCCAGCTCTACTTGGAGTTTGCCAATCTGCTGAAAAAGCCTGTCTCTCTCCTGCTCCATGGATTGAATGGTTTTTAGTTGATTGCTGTATTTTTTTCGTTTTATAGATCCCTCATGGCAGTTGTTTCTTGGGGCTTAACATACTGTCTCATTTATGGGGGTCTACTATACTCTGCGGAGCCGCTGTCACCAATCTTTCAGGTCATAGTTTGAGGCCCCTTTTACAATTTCGTTTGAAATTTGGCCGGTTTTATTTTAAGTTCATTCCGTTATGAAAGATGATAAATATCTCAATACCTGTGTTACACCGCAGGGTTTCCGTTACGGTATCCACAAGCCCTCCTACCGTGTCGCTAATCTGCGCCGGCAGGATTGCATTCAAGCCCTGGGCCGGATTGAAGGGGATGGCAGCCTTTATAACGAAAGAAATTTCCCCGCCGCCGAGGTGGCAGTTGACGAAGCCGACTGGATTTATGAAATCCCCAACCCCCTGCCCTTCCGAGGCAGAACCTATATAAGCCGCTCCTGGGCCGAGAATACAGCCGCCGATCCCAAAGCTATAAAACTGCCGGAAGCGCCGGCGGCATCCATGAGTAAATTTCTTGATAAATGGGGCCGGGACGGCAGCCGGGAAGACATCTTCAAGGAACTGCCGCCGCCGGTGCTTTTAAGCCTCGCCGCCAATTCCACTGATGAACGGGATTTGACTGTTCTGGCCCGCCTCTGCTGCGCTTTTGTTTTTGCCGCCGATGGTCAGCCTCTGGGGCTGCAATACCGCCGCCGGGATGACGGCAGCCAGGCCATCATTCACCATCATGATCTCTTTAAGATTTTGGTCAACAATTATTATCTGCCCGATGCCTACAAGGAAGTCATGGTGCTGCGACCGGGAGCCCAGGGCGGGAGTGAGATTGTCGGTGAGGTAACAGATGGCAGCCATGTCTTTGAATATCTGCGCCGAAACAGCTATATTGCCGGCGGCCATTACGCCGCCAATATGGCCAATGATGCCATCCGCTATCATATCAAAGACTTAAGCCGGGAGGATATTCGCGCCCTGCGGCATATATATTATCAACGGAGCTATGTCCGTTTGAGCGCCGAATTAGGGATACCTGAGGTCAAAAACCGGCAGCCCCTGACGGCGGCGGAGCTGGAGACCTTGCGCCAAAGGATTCAGCAGCGGCTGCGGGAGGGCGCCGTACCCGCTCTGGATGCCACCATCTGGGGCTGGAATTACGGCTATGGCTGCGCCTCTGACAATTACCGCCTCCACGCCTCGCATCAGATGATCCACCAACAATTCTCCATGTTGGCCGGCGAGATGGAGACGGTGGGCGGCCCGGCCCTGCGGCCCTATGGCTGCGGCGATCTTGTTGCCGAGTTTATGGGCCGCTATCAGGCGGCCTATGGCAGCTCATTTTTCGATGACTATTATCAGGCTATCCGCCGAAACCGCCGCCTGGATGGCCGCCCGGAACTTGACAATTCCCTCCTTGTTTATGAGGACGACAGGGTAATCCTTTTTGTTCCAAAGGCCCAGACCTCACAATGGGAATTACAGCTCATGCCCGTGACCCAGGTCGGCAATATCGTCGAGGCGAATCAAGACCTGCGGGAGTCGATTGATACGGCGATTTTAACCGCCATGCGGATTTTGACCAGGATGGGCGCCAAGATGATCACCGTCATTGAGTATAGCAAACGCCTAAGCAGCGGTGAAAGCGGTCAGCGCCTGCTCTATCCATTTCTACCCAAACTTCCCCAGGCACCAGGGGCCTTCAGCGAGGCCCAGCTCCGCTGGATAAACGGCCATTACCCGGAGGATTTTGCCCAGGCCTGTAGATCTAAACCCTAAGAACAGGGATATCTAAAAGCTGCAACACACCGGAATTACAAGAATTATACCTTAAACCTTAAATTGACAATGAAAAATCTAAACGGCTATTATGGACAATGGGGCGGGGCCTTTATTCCTGAAGTTCTGCATGAGACCTTCCGGCAGTTAAAGGACTTCTATAGCAAGGCCCGTAAAGATCCCGCCTTCTGGCAGGAATATACTGATCTCATGGCTACTTACTCCTGCCGCCCCACCCCCCTGACAGCGGCGGATAATCTCTCCCGTCATTTCGGCGGCGCCCGCATATTTATCAAGCGGGAAGATCTAAATCATACCGGGGCTCATAAGGCCAATAATGTCATGGGCCAGGGCCTGCTGGTCAAACGTATGGGGAAGGGCCGGGTTATTGCCGAAACTGGGGCCGGGCAGCATGGGGTGGCAACCGCCACCATGGCCGCCAAATTCGGCTTTAAATGTACCATTTACATGGGCGAAGAGGACGTTATGCGTCAGCGCCCCAATGTCTTCTGGATGGAGAAATTAGGGGCCGAGGTGATACCGGTTACCACCGGTTCCAAGACCTTGAAGGATGCCATTAACGCCGCCTTCCGGGATTGGGTAACCAATATGGACAACACCCATTATTGTCTTGGCACGGCCTGCGGCCCCCACCCCTTTCCAGAGATGGTGACCTGGTTCCAGTCCATTATCGGTTTAGAGGCCAGAGAACAGATTGAACGGCAATTCGGCAGGCCGCCGGCCAGAGTCTATGCCTGTGTGGGCGGCGGCTCCAATGCCATGGGGGTGTTTCAGGGCTTTCTCGATCTGCCCGAAGTAGAACTTGTGGGGGTTGAGGCTGGCGGTGAGGGGCTGGCAAGCGGCCGCCACGCCGCTCGTCTGGCCAGCCGGGATGGCAGTCCCGGAGTGGCCCAGGGCTATAAGACCATGTTTCTGCAGGATGATGATGGTCAGATGCGTACCACCCATTCCGTAGCCGCCGGGCTGGATTATGTCGGGGTTTCACCAATTCTTACCGATCTCTGGGAACAGGGCCGGGTACGTTTTGCCTCGGCCACCGATCGGGAGGTCATGGCTGCCCTGGAGCTTACCATGACCAATGAGGGAATCATTCCAGCCCTGGAATCAAGCCACGCCTTTGTACAGGCCTTTAAGGAGGCCGGTGATATGAGCCCGGACGAGGCCGTTATCATCAATATGTCAGGCCGGGGTGATAAAGATATCTTCACCATCGCCAACGCCTTTAAAGATCCATCCTGGCAGCAATTTATAATCAACAAGGGGAAAGAATATGAAGCTGAGCGCTGAAATAGCCCAGGCCTCCTCTGGAAAGGATATCCTGTTGATGACCCATATCGTGTTGGGTTATCCGTCTTTTGAGACCAATAAAAAAGTTATCGCTCAAATGGTGGCCAACGGAGTTGATCTCATTGAGATGCAGATCCCCTTTTCGGAACCAATGGCCGACGGCCCGGTGATTATCAAGGCCAATCAGGATTCCCTGCTGGACGGTACGCGGCTGGCTGATTGTCTCAATTTTGCCCGGCAGATGACCGAGACGCACGCCATCCCTTTTCTGTTCATGACCTATTATAATATTCTCTTTAAATACGGCATAGAAGCCTTCTGCCAGCGGGCGGTAGAGGCCGGTATCCAGGGCTTTATCGTCCCCGATCTGCCGCCGGAGGAGGGGGCGGATTATCTTAAATATGCCCGGCAGTACGATCTGGCTCCCATTCAGATATTCGCCCCCACCAGCACCCCGGAACGGATGCGTTTTCTGGCGGAGGCCGCGGGCGGATTTATCTACTGCGTGGCCCGACGGGGGGTAACAGGTACTCAAACCACCTTTAATGAAGAGTTTAATAATTATATCGCCCAATGCCGGGCCAGCACCGATATGCCCCTTGCCGTGGGCTTTGGGATAAGCAATCGTGATGATGTCCAGGCCCTGATCGGCAAGGCGGATATTGCTGTCATCGGCAGCGAGACCATCCGGCTCGTCGACCGGCAGGGAGCGGCGGCTGTCGGCCCGTTTATTGCCGGGTTGAGATAGGAGTTTATCTGGCAAGTGCTTACAACAAAAAAGGCCGTATCTTATCAATAAAGACACGGCCTTCTAAATAAAACTGGCTCCCCGGGCCGGGCTCGAACCAGCGACAAGGTGGTTAACAGCCACCTGCTCTACCAACTGAGCTACCGAGGAACACAAGAGGCAATCAAATTATCGGCACAATATAGCAACTCAACCCCAGGCCGTCAACATCTTTTTAGTCAATAATGGTCAGGCAGGCGACAAAATTTTACTTGTGCAAATTGTCTTATAATGCTATTTAACAGACTTCTTTGTCCTGGTGACAACGTTGTTGAATTTTAAGTCGGGGCGTAGCGCAGCCTGGTTAGCGCGCCTGCCTTGGGAGCAGGAGGTCGGAAGTTCGAATCTTCTCGCCCCGACCATTTATATTGTATGCGTACCGCAGGGTGTTCATGGAGCGCTTACATTTTTTTGTTTGTCCTATGGCGTGGTTTCATGCCGGTTCCCATGCGATTCTTCGCTATAAGCACACCACCTATGAAGCGGCCAACAAAAATAATCCCTGATCCTTATTGATGCAGTTGTAGAACTACGCTACGAAAGCGCTGTCCCACCTGATGCAATATTGGGTATGTTATTTACTCAAGTGAAATCGAAATATGCCGATTTTATAAAACTTCCCATGACTACAATCCCTGAAGAAATAAGAAAAAATGACCCCAGCTTTCACACATCACGCCTTTAATACCACTGAATGAGAATGTTCCTAACAGCGTGATTCGCGGTCTCCGCTCTTATGAGCGGTTACAAAAATACAAAAAGTTTTTCATTCCTCCCTGGAATGGTTCTTGCCTAAAAGGATTTGTGATTGACTTCACTCAAATGAGGGCAGTTGACAAAAACTGCCTGCTCAAGGTTTCTTTTCAGGGGCAGCAACCGCGACCGGCTTTTGCTTTTTATTCTGCAGGAGATCGGAACTGGTAAGCCCCAAGGTATCTTTCAGAATATAAGACGGCAGACGGGCATAAAAGTTGCTATCTGAACTCTTGATTACCTGGTCGCTGGTCTTGACATTCGGCGGCCAGATTTTAAGCTCTACAGTTTTAGATTTAGCGCCGAGCTTATAAGTTATAACTGCCACGGCCTTGCCCGACGGCTTAAAATCAGCCGCCTGATAACTGGTAATATCCAGGGCGCAAACAGTAGAAATCAATCTATTCAAACGCGGCTTATTCACCACCTGCCCAGCCCCGGCCCCGGCTGCCTGCCAGGCCTTCTTCCCAGCACGACTTAACTCGATATTTTCCTTACCCTTTAAGCTCAGGGCTGTTAAATCCTCCGGTTTTATATCAACATATTTCGTCTGCCACCAGGAGGGATTATCCACCCCTAACTGCCAGGTGGAGAGACCGCTGACCTGATATATATTATCATCACCCTCACGGCGGAGATGAACTGACTTGGAACTCGGAGCCGTACCAAGGAAGAAGGTAAACTTCTGCCCCGCTGCCGTGGACAG
>JAJSAA010000135.1 GCA_024274995.1 Deltaproteobacteria bacterium | reverse complement strand
GCCTTGATAGTAGGAAATATTTATGAATATAATGCTCTTTGCCCCAGAACTTTTTCTCCTTCTTGGAGCCCTCATTGTCTTCCTGCTCTCTTTAAGTGATGACCATAACAGCGCCCGGAATGTAGCCATAGCCGCTGGACTTGGTGCCCTGATTTTGAGTGCCAGCGGGGTGAACCACAGCGGCTTGCTGTTCGGTGATGCCTACAGTGTTGACCTCTTTTCACAGCTCTTTAAAATAATGATCACCGGCGGGATGACTGCCGTACTCATCTTTGGCGGCAATCATCAGGGGATTGAAAAGAGGGTGAGGCCTGAATATTATCTCTGTCTGATTTTAAGTACCCTGGGGCTCATGATGCTGGTATCCAGCGTTGACCTCGTAGCAATCTTTGTCGCCCTGGAACTCTCCTCCTTCTCCCTCTATCTGATGCTGCCCATGCGCAGCACTGAACATGGCCAGCGGATCCAGATGGAGGCCGGGATTAAATACATGCTCTTCGGGGTTATGGCTACTGGAATCATGCTCTTTGGCATGAGCTATATATTCGGGCTCACCGGTAGCACCAGTCTAACCGCGATTACCGCCAAACTTCCCGCCCTTATCCACGAACCAGCGGCAGTGGTTGGTATAGCCATGATTTTGTGTGTCTTCATGTTCAAGCTTGCCATCTTCCCCTTTCACTTCTGGGTTCCCGATGCCTATGAGGGCGGTGCTAATGAAACCACCGCCTTCCTCGCCACGGTTCCCAAACTGGCCGGAGTGGCCATGTTGATCCGGATTGTTAATTTAATCAATCCCTCGGAAGCCATTATCAACTTCATGGCCATATTGGCTGTCTGCTCAATGTTCTATGGTAATCTCTGCGCCCTGCGCCAAACAGATTTTAAACGAATGATGGGGTTTTCCGCCGTGGCCCATGCCGGTTTTGTCCTCCTCGGTATTCTGACCTTTAAAGAGGCTGGATACGCCACCTCCATATATTATATCCTGGGCTATCTTGTCATGAACCTGGCCTGTTTTATGGTGATCTGCAAGGTCTCCAAATCTGGCGAGAATGTACCAATTGCCGGGCTGGCCGGACTTTATAAACGCTCACCTCTGCTGGCCTTTACCATGGGGCTCAGTATGTTTGCCTTAGCCGGTATTCCACCCTTTGCCGGATTTATGGGCGAATTTCTCCTCCTCGCCGGAGCCATGCAAGCCGGCCATCTCACCGTGGTTATCCTCGGGGCCTTAAACGCCGCCATTGCCATCTATTATTATCTCTCCGTGGTCAAGGTAACTTACTGCAACGAACCGGAAATTGATACCGCCCCCATCAGGGTTGATATAGGCACCAAGGCGGTGAGTCTTATTCTAATAAGCGCCATTATTTTTATTGGTATTTATCCCGCCGCATTATTGGATATGGCCAGCACCGCTCTCCGTCTCGCCTTCTAAAAACGGTTCGGTTCCCTCTCCACTTTTATACTGCGGGGAGGGTAAGCGTTTCAGGGCATTTGACCAGCAAGGCGGTATTGACTGCCAGGCAGAGACTCCACCACCCCCTTTAATTCCAGCATCAGAAGAATTTCCTGCACCTTGGCCGCTTTAGCACCCGCCCGATCGATGATCGTATCAATATGACTGGGATAAGGTTCCAAAATCTTCATCAACGACCTCTCTTCCGGGGTCAGTTCCACCCCGCTGACAGCAACCACATCCCCTTTGGCGTTTCCTGCTTGGCAGGATGCGGGCCGAAAATCTTTTAGATGAGCACTTAGTTCCACTAAAATATCATCAAGCTTATAAACCAGTTTGGCACCCTGTTGCAGGAGGCTGTGAGCTCCGGCACTGGCAGCGGAATCCACCCGGCCCGGAATGGCAAATACCTCCCGGCCCTCATCCATGGCAAAACGGGCGGTGATCAAAGAGCCGGAACGTTTGGCAGCCTCCACAACCACTACCCCGAGGGCAAGACCGCTGATTATGCGGTTGCGGGCCGGAAAACGAAAGGCCTCAGGCTGGGTTCCCAGCGGATATTCGCTGACCACAACCCCCCGGCTGGCAATCCGCTGAGCCAAAGCCAGATTACGGCGGGGATAAGGAACATCCAGGCCGCAGCCAAGGACGGCGACGGTAATGCCGCCGGCCTCAAGAGCGGAGGTATGAGCGGCAGCATCAACTCCCAGGGCCAGGCCGCTGACCACGTTGAGGCCATGAGCGCCAAGCTCAGCCCCGAGACGACGGCCAATTTTTAAACCATAGCTGGTGGCGGCCCTGGAGCCAACGATGGCAATGGAGGGCCGGCTCAAGAGTTCAACATCACCGTTAATATAAAGCAGCATGGGAGGGGTATATATCTCCCGCAGGAGAGCGGGATAGGCGGGGTCATTCCAGGTCAGGAGACTAAAATTATTCTGTCGCAAACGCTGGAGTTCAATCTCGGCTTCATGGAACGGCGGATTATGGGTAATGACCTCCACGACGGGTTGACGAATACCCCGCACCCGTGAAAGACGCTCTCTGCCGGCAGCTAATACCTGCTCAGGATCACCCAATTCCCGGATCAAGCGCCCCATACCAACCGCTCCCAGGCCGGGGACAAGGGCCAGGGCCAGCCAATTAACAAGGTGATCTCGTGTGGTCATTGATTTATATACCGTAATAAAATAAACTATTGCCGCAGAAACCACTCCGCAGTCTTCCTAAGCCCCTAAACAACACTGACAGGCAGCCTCCAACCGAGCAATTTTTTTGCATTGCTTATAATTAGCTCCAGTAACCATTACCCTCATGTCAGAATTCCTGCAATGCGGCAGACAGACTAAATATACGAATCACTTTGATCCTTTGTTGTGACCTTTCCGGGTCATGAAAGTTAGTTACATTGTAAATGTACTGCCACTCTGCTCCTCAGTCAAAAATGCGACAACCTTTCGGCATTCCTCATGGACAATTCCCTTGAGATAGATCCAGAAATCCGGTTTTTCAACGGTCTCCCTGATTGTCTGCGGAGGGAGAAAGCGCTTCATTTCATCTGTAAAAGATCTGCAAATATCAGGGGAATCTTGCAACTGCTGGACACGGCGGTCGATAATAGTAAGAAATTCCGCAACCGTACGCCGATGATCCAACACCTTCCTGGCAACGAGATCAAGGGGCAATGTAACGCCCTGCTGGACAAGCCAGCCGATATCCCAGAGATCACGATTCTTGATCCTGTTCGGTCTCAGAGCGAAAGCGACTATTTTATCAGCAAAAATTTCCTCCCGACTCTGAGCCTGAAGAATAAGCCCGGAAGTACCCATGTCCACACCATATATATTTCGCAACAGCATGGGCCAGCGGTCGTAGCTGGGAACGGCACAGATATCAATGTGAATTCTCTGGATTGGCATGCTGTGTTGGCCGGGGCGAGTGACGACCCTGAGTTTCCATGTATCCACATTGCCTGTTTCCCTGATTGGTTCACTGACGGAGACTTGTAAACTGTATTTTTCTTCCAGCCGCTGGATAAGCACCCGGCCCAGGTTTGCTAAATCAGCGCGATGAAAGTCTGTTCCGCCGGTAAAATCCAGGTCTTCACTTAAACGACTGGAGCCATAGCAGGCCCGCAGGCATGTCCCGCCAATGAAAGTAAGTTTATTGAGCAGACCTGCCATGCTCATCTCTCGGAGAATATCATGGTGCAGCAGTTCTTTCTCAACAACAATCCGCAGTGGAGAAAGTTTACTCTGGTTTTGCAGAGCCTGATCAACCAGCTGGTCAAATATACTCACGAACAATCTCCTGATCCACCAGATCCATGGCCCGTCTGGTTTGTAACATATCCCTTATATACTAACGGAACAGAGGCCCTCCACAGCCGACACCGGCTATCGTAGTGCAACTCTTTTGCCAGGATCTTTGGCTTTTTTTTGGTATGAACGTATTCAATATTTCCAAAATCTCCACAGTCATAGGTATAGGTTCGGCCGACAGTCATCAGGGTGATCCAATTCATTGGTATTTGCGGAATTACCCCGGCATCACTTAAAACAGTTTCAAGGCTGGGGTAATTGAACGCACCAGCCCGAAGGCGTGAGGCAGCGTGATATAAAACCAGATCCTGAGTGGAACAAAGATGCTGTGATAACTGTTTGAGAGAGTGCATAATACAAGTCTACACAAAGTGACATTTTATGCAACCTTTTGTACACCTTTTCCCCGACAAGCGCCCATTTATCAAACCTGACCCCTGTTTTGCTACAGAAAGACAATATCCGTCTTTATTCCAAAAAATCTACAAAGTTGTAATTAATAGTGGACATCCGCACTATTTTGTATATAATCTTCGCCCTTAAACGACAGGCATACAGCAATCTATATATAATAATTACTACTGCTTACCAACCATATACACCAGACAGCCGTCAATTATTTTTCAAGCAGATAATTTTTGAATTTTGGCCGGAAACCGGGCCACGCTTTAAATTTCAGCAAAAGTTCCCCCTGTTATAATTATAGACCAAAGGAGAAAGAGATGATTAACGCTGGCGATACCGCTTTTGTCCTGGCCGCGGCCGGACTGGTGCTGCTCATGACCCCCGGCCTGGCCCTGTTTTACGGCGGCATGGTGAGAAGTAAAAATGTCCTGGGCACCATTATGCAGAGTCTGATTATGATTTCGGTAATCAGTATTGAATGGGTGCTGATTGGCTATTCCATGTCCTTTGGCCCCGACATCAACGGCATATTAGGCAATTTATCCTGG
>JAJSAA010000134.1 GCA_024274995.1 Deltaproteobacteria bacterium | reverse complement strand
TAATGGTGACATTAACCAGAGCCCCCTTATCCACATCACTGGCCCAGCTCACATTCATGGATTTAAGTTTGGCCAACTCCTGCATGACGAGACGCAGCGGTTTGGGGGTGGCGGGGGTTATCCTGGCCCCCACCGGAATTACTATCCTGTGAGTCTGATCAAGTATAGTATTAGTGGTATCAAGGACATAGGACGGTTTTTGATAACGGGCCGGTAATTGATAAACGGCGGCAGGTTTCTCCGCCCTGACATTAGTCTCAACGGCCCCCCTGGTCTGTTCCGCCATAAATTTCGCCGCTACCTTCTCCGGCGGCGGCGTAGCGACACAGGCAGTCATAAAAAAGAGGACGGCGAGACTTAAAATGCTTAAGAAAAAAGCGGTGGATTTTTTATTGTCCCTGATGGGGTAATAGCGCATGGTATAGCTCCAAATGTTGTTATCTTTTGGCGTTCATGGCCAGACGGCCCTTTATATAGCGAATCATGTCCGGATTAAGTGCGTAACCGGAATAGAGAATTGACTTATAGACCTCCACCGCCTTCTGCGGGTGTTTCTCCTTATCATAGATTCGGGCCTGGGCAATCATGGTATTGAGATCAGAGCCGTATAAATTTTCATAACGGGCTAAAATATGCAGAGCCTGGGGCAGGTCATTTTCGTTTTCGAGATAGGAGGCATAGCTGACCAGTGCTGTTCGGGACGGCCGTCTGCCGCTTGCCGCCTGCTCAAAATATTGCCGGGCCGCGGCCTTTTTCATGTTGGCCAGACCAATAGCGGCCTGGAGGGCGGCCTCTTGATCTACAGGGTTAAGTTTCAGGGCCTGGAGGGCGTAGTCCACCGCCTTTTGATTGTATCCCAGCTTAGTCAGACAGAGATGAGAGATGCGGCGGGCCAACTCCTCGTTATGGGGCCATTTGTCAAAGGCGGCCTCATATTGCCGCAGAGCCTCTTTATTATGGTTGGCAGCCAATAGTTGATCGCCGCGCCGAATGAAGGTATCTGCCGCCATGGCTTCCGGCGGCAGGGATAGTTGTTTGTCGATCTTAACCTGGAGTTGATTGGAGGGAGCCTCCATCTGCAGAGCCGTTTTATTCTTACTCACCGGCCAGACAAAGTTTTTAGACTTTGGTGAAATAACAATGGTGTGGTAGCGTTCTTCCTTCTGGAGATCCTTGAGATTCATAATAACATCAAGGACAAAATCCCAGGGAACATTATTCAGTGACAGGGTAATGGAGCCCTTCACCGAATCATCGACCACGATATTATAGCCGCTCACCTCGCCAATGAGACGAAAAACGTTGTGGAGATCAATCTTGTAAAAATCAACCGAGATCTTTTGCTTGTCGTAACCAGCATCGGCAAAGGCATCACCACTAATCCCGACATTTTTAAGTTGAGCCTTGATGTGGTCGGCCGGGGCGGCAGGCTGAGGCTCAGGGGGAGCGGGCTTCTTCTTAACCTTCCTAACCGCAGTCAGATTATTTAACAGACGGCCGATGGTATCCGTGGAGGCGGCACTCGTGTTCCTAATTTTCTGAACCGGGACAGGCGGGGAAACAGTTTTTGCAACAAGCTCGGGGGGAGGCGTAATTTTAATCATCAGCCCCTTATCTGTCTTGCTGACCTTATAGAGAAACATACGGTCAAGGGCGGAGTCGAAAACTATACGAAGCCCGTTAGCTCTCGGAGCAGTTCTGATCCGGGCCAGGGGGCCGATGTTAACTTTTTTGATCGGTGCCAAACCGAGGCTCTTGATAGCGGATAAATCGAGGTAGAATCTATCCGGCCGCCGGTTACCCTTAAGTAATTTTACCTTTTTAAAGCTCTTTATCTGCTGATCCGTCAGCAAGAGAACCTTGAGGGCCTTACCATCCCTTTCCACCTTAATGCCACGCAGGATGTTCTCCGGTACCACGGCAGCGCCCCTGGCCGCGGCCTCAGTTTTGGCCTTTTGTGAAACCGCTACCACCGGTACGACAGGGGCTGGCCCGGCAGCCGGGGCGGCAACGGCCTGGAGGATGACACTTATATTGTCGCCCTGCCGTTCAATCTTATAGGGCCAGTCCTGATCAAGGAGAATTTCCAACTTGACGATTACTGGTTTTTTGGCGCTTAACAATTTCCCGGTTATCTGTTTAACGGGTGACTCATTAACCTGCAGGGGCAGTTTAAGGCTGGCGCTTAAAGAGGCATTGGCTATATCAAGCACAACCCGCAGGGGATCAAATAGTTGGTAAGTAGTAAAGGTTGGTGTACCGGTACCTTTAACGGTTACTGTGAAATTATGATCCGTCTTATTTAAGCTCAAGTCTGATATCTTATAGGTGCTGCCGCCGGGCGTAT
>JAJSAA010000133.1 GCA_024274995.1 Deltaproteobacteria bacterium | reverse complement strand
ATGAATTTATGGACGCGGTGAGGACGGACAGCGAATACTCCCTTGTCAATCCCAGAGATGGTGAGGTGGTGAAGAAACAGAGCGCCACGAAGGTATTCCGGCAGATTGTCAAGCAGGCCTGGCTCTCCGGTGAACCGGGTATCGTCTTCATTGACCGGATGAACGCCAAAAATCCAACTCCCGAGGCCGGGGCGATTGAGAGTACCAACCCCTGTGGTGAGCAACCCCTGCTGCCCTATGAATCATGTAATCTGGGCTCCATTAATCTCGCTAATATGGTGGCAGATGGTGAGATAGATTATGGGAAGCTGGGCCGCACCGTGGATACGGCCGTTCATTTTCTCGATAATGTCATTGACGTTAATCGTTATCCGCTGCCTCAGATTGATAAAGTCACCAAAGAGAATCGTAAAATCGGCCTGGGGGTTATGGGCTACGCCGATATGCTCTGTAAGCTGGAGCTCTCATATTCCTCACCGGAGGCCGTTAAACTGGCCGGGAAGATTATGCGCTTTATCGACGAGAAGGCTCTGGATTACTCTATAAAACTTGGTGAACAGCGGGGCGTCTTTCCTAATTTTCCGGAGAGTATTTATGGCCGGCAGGCCGCCGATGTTCCGGTGCGGAATGCCACCCGCACCACCATTGCCCCCACCGGCACCTTGAGTATTCTGGCGGGCTGTTCCAGCGGCGTGGAGCCTGTTTTTGCCATCTCTTTTCTGCGCCGGGTTATGGACAATACGGAGATGTATGAGGTCAATCCGGTCTTTGCGGCGGTGGCCCGGGCTCATGGCTTTTACTCCGAAGAATTACTTAAAAAAATATCCAGCCGGGGGACGGTGCAGGGCTTAGAGGAGATTCCGCTTAAATATCGGCAGATATTTGAGACCGCCCACGATATTAATCCCCGTAACCATATTGAGACTCAGGCCGCCTTTCAAAAATACACCAATAACGCGGTAAGTAAGACCATTAATTTTGGCCATGATGCCACGGTGGAGGATGTTCAGGATGCCTATATGCTGGCCTATGAGATGAATTGCAAGGGCTTAACCATCTACCGTGACGGCTGCCGGGCCAACCAGGTCTTGAGTACTGAGAGCACTGGTTCTGGGGAGACGCAGGCCAGAGAACAGGGGGCTCTGGTGAAAAGGGATCGGCCGCGCAGTCTAATGGGTAAGACCTATCAGATGACAACCGGCTGTGGTCAGATGTACGTCACTATTAATGAGGATAATAATAAGCATCAATTTGAATTGTTTAATTTTGTCGGTAAGGCCGGAGGCTGTGCCGCCAGCCAGTGTGAGGCCATTGGCCGCCTGGTCTCTCTGGCCTGGCGCAGCGGCATGAAGCCGGAGCCTATTATCAAACAGTTGATCGGCATAAGCTGTCATAAACCGGCTGGTTTTGGCGGCAATAAAGTCCTGTCCTGTGCCGATGCCATTGCCCAGGCCATTCGCCAGCATATGGAGACCCAGAATGGGGCCAAAGATGATAGCATGGCCTCAGACACCCAGCCCTTTGGCGCCTGTCCTGAGTGCGGTGGGGCTATAGAGTATGAGGGGGGCTGCTGTGTGTGTCATTCCTGCGGTTATTCGGAATGCGCCTGAGAGGAGATGCGTTATCTCGCCGATCTGGATCGTTATACCTTATCTCAAGTTTCGGTTGTCATTCCCCGGCCGGGCTGGGCTGGGAGCTAAATGTATTTGACTGATTTTTTCGCCCTGTGCCAGGCCGGTTATGATGGTGAATTTGGGGCTATAAAGCTCTTTGAATCGGGAGAATTGGAGGTAGTCAGGCCAATCTCCTTTGCATAACCAGCAACAGGTTCATTTGTCTGGCAAGTATAATGGGAAGTTGGTAGATTACACCTTGTCTTGATTATGCCCTGTAATTCAGCCGCTTTAATTCCGGGCGGTGTGGAAGTGGAGAAAACTATGGATATTGAACTTAATGATGTGGAGATCAGGGTTCTGGGTTGTCTGCTGGAAAAGAGTATGACTACCCCGGATTATTACCCCCTTACCTTAAATTCCCTGCTTACGGCCTGTAATCAAAAGTCAAATCGTCTGCCGGTGGTATCCTTTGATGAAACAACGGTGGCCCGCGGGATTGCCAGTCTCAAGGACAAGAGACTATTGGTGCAGGGTGATTCCAGCCGGGTACCCAAATATTCTGAGATTCTGGTGAGCAGTCGTAATTTATTGACTCAGGAGGCCGCTATTCTCATGGTATTAATGCTGCGCGGCCCCCAGACTTTGGGGGAGTTACGCGGCCGCAGCGAGCGGGCCTTTCAGTTCTCTGATCTCTCTGAGGTGGAGGAGAGGGTGGAAGAGATGATTGAATCGGGTTATGTGCAAAAGCTGCCCCGTATGCCGGGCCGCAAGGAACATCGTCACGCCCATCTTCTCGCTGGTGAACCGCAGATAGAAACAGAGGCCCCGGCTGCGGTCACTGAACCGGCCATGCGGGAGATAAAGGCCGAGAATGATAAAATCGCTTTTTTGATGTCCGAGGTGGAGCGGCTGCGGGATGACCTGCGGCATTTAAGGGCTGACTTTAGTCGTTTTAAGGGCGAATTTGAATAATATTATCGACAAGAGATACCTTTTTTATTATAAAGAAATGTTATTTGTTGTTATGGCTTAATTCGAATTAACTTAATTTATTATTTAATTAATGGATAATCAGCCCACAGTATCCGCCCCCCAGCTTTGTTCTCTGCCGCGTATTGTAATTACCGGGGTGGGGCTGGCCGCGCCCAACGCCGCTGATCTTCCGGAGTTCAGGGAGAAACTGCTAAAGGGGAAAAGTGGTATCAGTGAGATTGAGCATCGCTATATAGGCCGGGTTCCGGCTGGTATCTGTTCCTTTCCAGAGACCAAATACCGCAAGAAAAAGGAAAATAAACGCGGCACCAGGGCTGGATGCCTCGGGGTTTATGCCGCCAATGAGGCCGTTGCCGATGCCGGAATTGATTTTTCGGATTATAAGCGCCGCCGTACCGGGGTCTATGTCGGTCTAACCGAGCATGGTACCGCCGAGACCGAGATTGAGGTCTACAATATCAGTCAGTACGGTTATGATGTGGATTATTGGACCCATCATCATAATCCGCGTACTGTTTTGAATAATCCGGCCGGCGAGATTACCATGAATCTTGGCATTACCGGCCCCCACTACTCCATTGGAGCGGCCTGTGCCGCTGGTAATGCCGCCCTGATTCAGGGGGTGCAGATGTTGCGTCTCGGTGAGGTGGATATGGCCCTCTGCGGCGGTATATCGGAATCGGTTATTTCTTTTGGTATCTTTGCCAGTTTCAAGGCTCAGGGGGCTCTGGCCCAGCATGCTGATCCGCAGCAGGCCAGCCGTCCTTTTGATATGGAGCGTAACGGTATTGTTATCTCCGAGGGGGCCTGTATATACTGTCTGGAAACCCTGGAGCGGGCCTTGGCCCGGGGGGCCAGAATATATGGTGAGGTTGCTGGTTACGCCATGAACTCCGATGCCCGGGATTTTGTTATGCCCTACGGTCGCCGCCAGGCTCAATGCATAGAGCAGGCCCTGGAGCGGGCTCATTTGAGCCCGGCGGATATTGACATTGTTAATACCCACGCCACCGGTACGAAGCAGGGTGATGTGGAGGAATGCGGGGCTCTGGCCTCTATTTTCAAGGACTGTCCCACGACCTGGTTTAATAATACCAAGGGTATGATCGGACATGCCATGGGAGCGGCCGGGGTACTGGAATTAGCCGGTAACCTGCCGGCCTTTGATGATAATTATGTCCATCCGGCGATTAATGTCAGTCAACTGGATCCTGACTGCGCTCTGACCAATCTGGTGCTGAATAAGGCCCGTCAGGTGGATAAGGTGGATACCATTCTTAATACCTCCTTTGGTATGGTAGGTATTAACTCTGTGATAATTGTAAAAAAATATACCGCGTAGGCGGTTGATGAGGATTATTGATGACCCGTGATGAAATTAATGCTGTAATTTTAGAGATTATTGCCGATATAGACGAGGACGCTGAAACCACGGATATAAACGCGGATGAACCCCTGCGTGACCAGCTTGATCTTGATTCCATGGATTTTCTTGATATTGTTATGGAATTACGCAAGAGATACAAGATCCAGATTCCGGAAGAGGATTACCCCCAATTGGCCTCTTTGAGCTCCTGTGTTAATTATCTGGAGTCGAAACTTAAAGACTTCTAACCGTGGTGGCCCGACCTCTGATTATTCTGGGCGGCGGCCTCTCCGGCCTGGCGGCCGGTATTCGCCACGCCCGTTTCGGGCTGCCGACGGTTATTCTGGAACGTCATCACCGAATTGGCGGTCTTAACTCATATTATTACCGGCACGGTCAGCTGTTTGAGACTGGCCTGCACGCCATGACCAACTTTGCTCCCCGCAGGGCGAAATCACGGCCTTTAAATATTCTCTTCCGGCAGCTTAAACTTTCCCGCAAATCTTTTATTACTCATGAACAGGTGGGCTCCGAGGTCGTTTTCCCTGATCAGGCCCTGCGCTTCACTAATGACATAGACCTGTTGCGGGCTGAAATCAGCCATAAATTCCCCGCTTCAGCGGCTGGTTTTGAGAGTTTAATCAGCGCCGTGCGGGATTATGATCCCTTTCTGCCTCGTCCCGTTCTTTCCAGCCGTCGGCGCCTGAGCGTTTTTCTGCCCGATCTCCTGCTCGTTGATATGCTCCTTTGGCCCCTGATGGTCTATGGCAACAGCCAGGAACATGATATGGACTGGAGTCAGTTTGTGATTATGTTTCAGGCCCTGTTCCTTGAGGGATTTTTCCGGCCCGCCGGTACTATTAAGGACTTTCTTGATCTTCTCCTGGCTCATTATCTGAGTCTGGGGGGTAAGATGAGGTTGGAGGCCGAGGTCAGCGCCCTGACGGTTCAGAACCGTGAGGTCAAGGCGGTACGGCTCAGTTCCGGTGAAGAAATGAGAGCGGATAAAGTTATATCCACCCTGGGAGCCCCGGCCACCATGGCTCTGCTGGCCGACAGTCTGCCGGGCTGTCCCGCTGATTATCAGGGCAGGATGAGTTTTGTGGAGTCCATCTTTGTCTTGCCGGCCGCAGCCTTAGAGGCCCTGCCCAAACGCACCTGTATTTTCTATAACAATCATAGACGCTTTGATTATTGCCGACCGGCTGAATTAGTGGATTACGGCCTGGGGGTGATTAATTTCCCCGCCAATTTCAAGGGGCTGCCCCCCCATGATACGGCCCAAATTCGAGTTACTCATCCGGCCAACTACCGGCTTTGGCGGCAGTTAGACAGGGGTCGGGGCGGTAAACGCTCATCTGCTTATAAAGCGGCCAAGGCCGAGGCCGTGGCCCGTTGTCAGGCGGCGGCGGGCGAAATTATTGGGAATTTCCCTGAAAATATTGTATATCAAGATACCTTTACCCCCTTGACCATTGAGCGCTATTCCGCCAAGGCCCAGGGGGCGGTTTACGGCAGTCCGCTGAAGATCAAGGACGGCCGCACTAATTATGATAATCTCTTTGTCGCCGGTACGGATCAAGGCTATCTCGGTATTGTCGGGGCCATGTTGAGCGGAGTAACCATGGTTAATCAGCATATTTTATGACTGGGTGCGCAAAGGTAAGTGGGTGCCGCGGGGTGTTCATGGAACGTTTATGTGCCAGGTGCGAAGATGGCCCGTGGATATGATTCAAGAGCGGCCAGGTTATTTACAGGCCTTTAGCTCAAAGGAAAAAGTATGGTTTATAACTCCATAGATGAGGTCAAAGACAGCTACGATGTTGTGGTTATCGGTTCCGGACTTGGCGGCCTGACCTCGGCTAACCGATTGGCTAGGGCCGGGCATTCGGTTCTTCTTCTTGAACACCATCATCAGTTAGGGGGGCTTGCCACCTGGTTTAAACGCCAGGGGCATATCTTTGATATTTCTCTGCACGGTTTCCCTTACGGGATGGTGAAGACCTGCCGTAAATACTGGAATCGGGCCATTATGGACTCCATTGTCCAGCTCAAGAATATTCGTTTTGAAAACCCGCAGTTCTCCATTACCACCACCTTTGACCGCCAGGACTTTGCCAATATTCTCCATCGGAAATTTAAGGTAGAGCACTCGGTGATTGATGATTTTTTCAATGCCGTGGCCGGGATGAATTTTTATGACGACCGCACCATGACCACCGGTGAACTCTTTGAACAATTTTTCCCCGGCCGCAGCGATATTCACCGCCTGCTCATGGAGCCTATTACTTACGCCAACGGCTCTACCCTGGCGGATCCGGCCATTACTTACGGTATTGTCTTCTCTAATTTCATGAATAAGGGGGTCTTTACCTTCAGTGGCGGCACCGACCGCCTCATCGGCATGATGGTGGACGAGGTGGAGAAGAACGGGGTTACTATCTGTACCAGGGCCCGGGTGGAGAAGATAATTATTGAGCAGGGCCGGGTGCGTGGAGTAGTGGCGGCCGGGCGGACGATTGCCGCGAGAGCCGCGGTCTCCAACGGCGGCATTGTTAACACCATTAACAAGCTGGCGGGCCGCGAGGCCTTTCCCGCTGATTTTTTAAATTCCTTTGATACCGTGAAGGTCAATAATTCCAGCTGTCAGGTCTATATGGGGATCAGGGCCGGAGAGACCATCCCCGATATAGGGGATCTTATCTTCACCTCCAAGGCCCCGGAATTCAGCTCGGCTGAGATGCTGGATCCTTAAACCAAAAGCCGCACCTTTTCTCTCTATTATCCCAAAACCAGGCCGGGCCATGAACGCTATACCATTGTCGCCTCCATGAACGCCAATTATGATGACTGGGCCGAGCTCTCCGCGGACGAGTATGACAATGCCAAGGAGCGGATGATTGACCGGTCACTGACGGCTCTCGAAGAGTATCTACCGGGGGTCCGGGAGCAATGCGACTGGCTGGAGGCCGCCACCCCCAAGACCTTTGAACGTTATACCCTCCATACCATGGGGGCATCCTTCGGCACCAAATTCGAGGGCCTGGATATCTCTCGTTCCATATTCAAGGTGGTGCCGGGCCTCTTTCACGTGGGTTCAGTGGGGATTATCATGTCCGGCTGGCTGGGTGCCATTAACTATGGGGTTATCGTCGCCAATGACGTGGACGCCCATCTGCGGAGTGTCTGATAATGAATAATGATTTCAGCCGCCGGGTTGCCGTGGTAACCGGGGCCACGAGGGGCATTGGCCGGGCCATCAGCCTGGCCTTTCTGGAGCAGGGCGCCACGGTGATCGGGGTTTACGGCAGCGATCAGGCGGCGGCTGATCGCTTACGCTTGGAAAGCGGTTTTGGGGAAGATGTTTTGCGCCTTAAACAATGTGATGTGGCGGATTACGCGGCGGTGAGCCGTTTATTCGCCGAGATTGAGGAGGATTTTGAGACCATTGATATTCTGGTGAATAATGCCGGAATCCGCCGTGACGGGGTAGTTGCCATGCTCAAGCATGATGACTGGCAGCGGGTTTTAGACGTTAATCTCACCGGCTCCTACAACATGGCCAAACATGCCGT
>JAJSAA010000132.1 GCA_024274995.1 Deltaproteobacteria bacterium | reverse complement strand
TGACTCCAGCCTGCAAAGATCCCTCGTTCCCACGCTCCCGCGTGGGAACGCATACGGAAGCAAATGATGCCGGCTGATATAAATAGTTACCAATAAAGTTGACAATGTTATCAAAAACTTACAGTGGAGCTGTGCAGGGGGTTGACGGTCTGCTCGTGGAGGTGGAGGTCGATATCGCCTTT
Source organism: Deltaproteobacteria bacterium (assembly GCA_024274995.1). GTDB lineage: Bacteria > Desulfobacterota > Desulfobulbia > Desulfobulbales > VMSU01 > JAADIV01. The sequence continues at coordinate 3,553 of JAJSAA010000132.1, read as the reverse complement.
GGGCTGCCGGGGTTTGCCACCGTCGGTCTGCCGGAGGCGGCAGTACGGGAAAGCAAAGACAGGGTACATGCCGCCATTAAAAACAGCGGCTACGAATTTCCCACTAAAAAAATCACCGTTAATCTCGCCCCGGCAGATCTCCGCAAGGCCGGTACCGGTTATGACCTGCCCATGGCAGTGGGTATTCTCGCGGCCTCTCAGGCCTTTAAAAGCGAACTGTTAAGCCGCTACCTGCTCATTGGTGAACTTTCTCTTGATGGCAGTCTGCGGCCAGTAAACGGTATTCTGCCCATTACCATGGCGGCAGCGGCTCAAGGGCTGGCGGGTGTTATTGTCCCGGCCGCTAATGCCGCTGAGGCCGCCGTCGTGGGAGGTATTCCGGTAATTTCAGCGGTTAGTCTCCCGGAGGCGGTGGAGTTCCTGGCTGGTTTGAAAGAGATTAAACCCTTTGTCATCGAACATTCACCATTTAACCTTCCAACTGATTTTGAGATCAATCTTGATGAGGTCAAAGGTCAGGAGCAGGCCAAACGAGCCTTGGAAATTGCCGCGGCCGGTGGTCATAATCTGCTGTTTGAAGGCCCGCCCGGTTCCGGCAAAACCATGCTGGCCCGTCGGCTGCCCACCATCATGCCGCCTCTGAGCCGGGAAGAAGCTTTAGAGACCTCAAAGATTTACAGTGTCGCCGGCTTAAATACCACCAGCGGCTTGATCAGCAACCGCCCCTTTCGAGCTCCGCACCATAATATCTCCGAGGCCGGACTCATTGGCGGTAGCTCCATGCCCCGGCCCGGAGAGGTCTCTCTCGCCAACAACGGGGTTCTCTTTCTTGATGAGTTGGCCGAATTCAAGAAAACAGTATTAGAAGGTCTGCGCCAACCCTTGGAGGATGGGGCGGTAACCATCTCTCGGGCCGCTGCCGCCCTGACCTTTCCTGCCAATTTCATTTTAGTGGCAGCCACCAATCCCTGCCCCTGCGGTTATCTTGGTGATGACAACCACGAATGCCGCTGTCTGCCGACCCAGATCCAGCGTTACAAAAATAAAATTTCTGGCCCCCTGCTGGATCGGATTGACATGTATGTCGAGGTCTCAGCCGTACCCTTTAAAGAACTATCCTCCCGGCGGCAAGGCGAAAACTCAGAAATTATCAGAGAGCGGGTGATAAAGGCCAGAAAAATTCAGAATAGCCGCTTTAAAAATATTCCAAACCTCCACGCCAACGGCCAGATGGGCCAGAAACAGATAAAAGATTTCTGCCCCTTGGATAAAAGCTCAACCCTGTTGCTGGAAAACGCCATGCGTAAATTGGCGCTTTCCGCCCGGGCCTATAACAGAATCATCAAAATCGCCCGCACCATTGCCGACCTTGATCATAGTTCCGCCATTAAATCCAGTCATGTGGCTGAGGCCGTGCAGTACCGCCGGCTTTAGCCTTTTCCCCACCTCTCAATACCCCATATTTACCCCATAATTAAAGTTGCATGTTTTTTGCATCTTGTTATCTTGGGCAATTCCAGCTAATTCTATTTTTTTTTTTTTGCAACTATTCAGCGAGGGCTGCAAATTACCCTGAACCTGCGGCCTGAAACAGCATGAATCAGGGGCCACGCAATACGCCTTTGGTCTTCCAGGCCAGTAACTACCCGCCAATAATGACTACCCGCAAGCCGTCCATACCACCGCCCGGCACCGGCCCTCTACTGAGAGCGGTGTTTATCACCCTGGCTCTCCTGTTTGTCGTCTTTATTAGCGCCTTTTCCTATTTCAACCATTTAAATGACAGGCTTGCCAGGGTTATCGCCAAACAGAGCCGCCTTACCAGAGCCGACGCGGCCTTAAATCATTCCCTCATTGACCTTGAATTGAACAGCAGGACCTTTATGGCTGATATTATCGCTGGCCGTAAGGAAGAGATGAAAAAATCATGGCCTCGACTCCTGGAGGATTTTAACCAGAATATCCAACGGGCGGCGGCCAGCATATTAGGCACCCAGACCGCCCTGGTCAGGGCACTCAGTGAGTATCGACAATTATTAACCGTGGTCAAGAACGACTACAGCCATCTGACAAAGCAAAAAAACCAACTACGGCAGATGGCAGGCCAATACGCGGATCTCTTAAATAACATGACGCCCGCCGTCAGTACCCTGCCCAAACGGGAGCCAGAGGCCGGACATAACCCGGAAAGTGTTCAACAGGTCTATGCCCGGATCTCTTTCTGCCTTGAGAAGTTATATCACGCCGAGGTAATCATCAAAACCGCCATGGCGACCCTGAACCAGTCCCTGCTTGCTAATGAGACTGACAATAATAATGAGGTCACTTCCGGCACCAGCCCCGACAACGCACAGACAACCGCCCTGGATCATTTAAAGGTGTTAAAAATGAGTTTACGCACTTTAACCTCCTCGGCGCCAAAGCCCCTGGGCGGCAGGGCGAAGAAATTACTGCGGTTCCTGCCGGCCTATGAAACCGCGATTCAAAATCTGGCCCACCAAATAAAAACTATAAAATTTGACCAGCAGGCCTTTTGGGAGCAGGGGAAGAGGGTAATGACGATATCATCCCGTATTAACAGGGGGATAAACGATTCTCTCCTTAATACCAGCCGGGTTATGAGCCACAATAAAGGTCAGGGGCGTACTGCCATCTGGCTTATATCCGTCTTCACTCTGTTAATTCTCATTTGTGGCTTTATGCTGACCAGACGTCTTGGGGGGCAGTTAGTTGTCAGTATCAGGGAGGCTGTCAAGGCCAGAGAGGAGCAGCGAAAGGTTAATATAAGATTAGAGAAAGAAATTGCTGAGCGTCAACAGGCTCAGGCAGCATTGGCAAAAAACCGTGATGAGCTTGAACTGCGGGTCGCGGAAAGAACCAGTGACCTTGCCGCAGCCAACGAGATGCTCCAGTCCGAAGTTGAAGAGCGCAGCACTATTCAGGATACTCTCCACGAGGAGAAGGGGCTTCTCGCCGTTACCCTGCACAGTATTGGTGACGCGGTTATTACTACTGACCTCAAAGGTCGTATAGTTATCATGAATCCGGTGGCCGAAGAGTTAACCGGCTGGTCGTGGACAGATGCGGCTGGCCGGCCCCTGAATGAGGTCTTTAAGATCATCAATGAGGAAAGCTGCAAACCATATCCCAACCCGGTGGACAAGGTATTGGCCTGCGGTAAAATCGTCATTCTGCCCGATCACACGGCGCTCATTGCCAAAGACGGCCACCAGAGAATAATTGCCGACAGCGGAGCGCCCATCATCGATAACGGCAACATGCGGGGCGTGGTTCTGGTTTTTCGGGATATCACCGATAAACAGCGGCTGGAAAATGAACTTATCAGATCTCAGAAATTAGAATCCGTGGGCGTGTTAGCCGGCGGTATCGCCCATGATTTTAATAATATCCTCACTGCGATTCTGGGAACAATTAACATGGCCCAGAGACGAGAGGCGGTAAAAGGCGATGAAACATTAAATTCTCTCCTGGCGACCTCAGAGCAGGCCGTTTTCCGGGCCACCGGCCTGACCCAGCAATTATTGACCTTTGC
>JAJSAA010000131.1 GCA_024274995.1 Deltaproteobacteria bacterium | reverse complement strand
GAACATAAGAGTCACCATATTCCACCCGGCGCAGCAGACCACCCTCGGTAAGCAGAGTGAGAACCTGGGCAATTACTTTCTGGTCGTAGCGGTTGTGCCGTTCATACAGCACGGCAGTGGTGCTAAGCTTACGGGCTGAAAAATCGCTGAAAATATCGTCTAAGAGATCAAAGGCCAGGGCCAGGCGGTTGTAGGGATTCAGGCGGGGCCGCCGCCAGGTGTAATCCTTAAACATCTGGCAGGCAAAGGCAAACTCGGCCCCGGATAGAAAGACAATCCAGGCAATATTCAGCCAGAGCAGAAAAAGAGGCAAGGTAGCGAAGGAACCATAAATGGCGTTGTATCTCGCCACCCCGATCTGCAGACGCACATAAACGGCTTGAATTACAAACCAGCTGACCCCGCCCATGACCCCGCCGATCAGGGCGGGAAACATACCGACCCTGGCATTGGGCAGAAAGCGGTAAAGAACGGAGAAGGTAACAACAACAATAAGTAAGGGCAGCAGTTTAAAGATGAAGGCCGCCAGCCAGGCAATGGGCAGAATAATGGCAATCCGTTGAATAATGTTCTGATTCTGGAGCATGGCCTCCGTGGCAAAACCAAGATTAACACTCAGGGGCAACAAAATCATCAAAGCCAGATAGTCCATGAGCTTGCGGCCAAAGGGCCGCCCCTGCCGGGCCTGCCAGATTACATTCATGGCCTGTTCAATGCGGCCCAAAACGCTTAACACGGCAAAGACCAAACCAATAATACCAAAGGCCCCCAGGGCGGCAAAATCTGTCCGGTCAACATAATCAAAAATTTTAGCCACGGCGGTATGAAGATGACCGGCAATCAGCTGATCTTCGGCAGCTGCAGCCGGCGGAGCACCATGTCCCGGACGGCTGGCGGCCACAGGTGCCTTAGTGCCGGCCTCTTGCCTGGCTGGGGCAGACTGCACTTCAGGCGGCCCTTCAATCTGATCGACAAAACGAAAGGCCGCCTGCCGCATCTGATCTCCAGCCCCCAGGCCCTTCAAAACCGCCGTTCCCAGGGCCAGGGTGGGTACCAGAGAAAGAACAATGGTAAAGGTCAGGGCACTGGAGCGCATGGGAAGATTGTTCCGCTGAAATTCGCGCCAGAATACGGCAATAATCCGAAAGGCAGCCCCGAGAGTACGGCGGAGCCAAGGAGCATCCGCCGCCGGCCGGGGCCAGAGATAGCACCATATCCTCTCAGACAGAGAAGCAGCAGGGCTGTCAGTCGTCCCAGGGCTCAAAATTAACGGGGCTTACGGGCCGACAATTGATTACTGATTACCCAGTTTAACCAATCATATTGCTTATCTGAAAAATTTTTCCTTTTCTGCTCCAGAAAGGCCCGCAGGGCTGCGTCAGAGGTAAAAGAGACTGAATAAAAGCCCTTGGAATAGGCCCCGTGACCAAGCAGAGAAATTTTACCGTTACCCTCAACCCCCACCATTAAATCATGGTTTTTAAAGGTTTTGGAATCGCCAATTACCGAGACGGTACCATATTTTTCCACCCTAATATACTGGTAGGAGGCAATGCCGACAATCACTAACAAAACCAAGGCAATGAGTGAGATTATCCGGGTGGCACGACCATAGACCTGGGGATTAAAAATATCACGAACCGAAAAGGGGATATGAGAGTTGATGGCCTGTGAGATATCCTTTTCCCGGGCCAGCATGGGCTTGACCACCATGCCGGTATAGCCCTCAATATCTTTGATGGCATCATCGTCCGAGGGATCAACCATAGCCAGATTAAGGATATTATTACCCCCTTTGGCAATGGGCAGTACCGTATATTTCTGACAGAGGTAACGGGGGATAGCCCCCTTGACTTCGGGGGAAAATTCATCGTCAATCCTGATAATCGGCACGTCTAACTGAGCGGAGAGAATATCCATCAATTGATCGTCGCTGATCACCCCCATTTTAATGAGGATATAACCCAGACGGCGGTTACCGCCCACCTGAATCCGTACCGCCTCATCAATATCTTCTATTTTGGCCAGTTTCTTGTGAACCAGTATTTCACCAAGGCGCATTTTTTTACTCATATCACTCCCTCCCCGCAAAAGGCCATTTGAGACTATCAGTATTTACCAGCAATATTCCGTTTTTCTAATTATATCACATAATATTGCCTGATTGTACAACAAAAAAAGGAACTGCCCGGCGGCACAACTTTATCAACAAGGTTGAGGGAACATGAGAACTACAGTAATATAAAATTGTTTTTCAGGTTGTTTATACCATTGGTCAATGGGATCGCGGCCCAGCCATAATCAGGGATCTGTAAGGAGAGATAATAGTGGCAGACAAACTGAAACGAGTTTTATTAGTTGATGATGAAGAGGTAATCCGAGAGGTATTATCCGCCATTCTGACCGCTAACGGCTACGAGGTGGAACTGGCGGCCAACGGCAAGACCGCCATGGCCAGGGTGGAGGAAGAGTTCTTCGATCATATCATTACCGACATTGATATGCCGGTGATGGACGGCCTGACCTTCATCAAAAAGCTGCAGGAAAACGCCGTTGATTCCATCATTACCGTCATCTCCGGCCACGCCGAGCTTGAGAATGCCAAGGCGGCCTTTAAACTGGGGGCCAGCGATTTCATCGCCAAGCCCTTTCAGTCCGATGATGAAATTATCCTCACCCTCCAGCAGGCCGAAGATAAGGCCCGGTTGCGCAAAGAAAACTGCCGTCTGCAGAAAGAGCTGGAAGATAAATATATCTTTGCCAATATTGTCGCCAAAAGCCGAAGCATGCGCCATATCTTCGCTACCATTCAGAAGATTGCCAATTACAAAACCACGGTATTAATCACTGGCGAATCCGGCACCGGCAAGGAGCTTATCGCCCGGGCCATCCACTACAACAGCATCCGCCGTCATAAGGCCATCATTGACTTAAACTGCGGCGGCATCCCTGAAACCTTATTAGAGAGTGAATTATTCGGCCACGCCAAGGGGGCCTTCACCGATGCCCATCAGGAGAAAAAAGGCCTTTTTGAAGAGGCCGACGGCGGCACCCTGTTCTTAGATGAGATTGGTGACATGCCCAGTCCCTTGCAGGTAAAACTGCTGCGCGCCCTCCAGGAAGAAACCATCCGCCCCCTGGGGCAGAGTAAATCAATTAAGGTTGATGTGCGGATTATCGCCGCCACCTCCAGGAACCTGCCGGAGGAGGTCAGGGAGAACCGCTTCAGGGAGGATCTCTTTTATCGGATAAATGTTTTAGCCATTGAGGTGCCGGCTCTGCGCCAACGCCCGGAAGACATCCCCCTCCTGGTCGATTTCTTTCTCAAAAAATACAACCAGCGCCTGAGCCTGACCTTTAAGGGCGTGGAGGGGCCGTGTATGCAGAAGTTGATCAACTATCCCTGGCCCGGCAATGTCCGGGAACTGGAAAATGTCATTGAACGCAGCATGGCCCTCGGTGAAGGCGATATGCTGCGCGCCGACGGTCTGCCCGATGAGCTGCGCCAGCGGGGCTGCGGCACTGCGCTTGCCGGCAATAACTTCGACGGTTTTTCCATCAAAAAGAACCGGGCGGTCATGGAAAAGATTCTGATTTCCAAAGCCCTGGCGGAGACCCATGACAACCGAACCAAGGCCGCCGCCCTCCTGGAGATAAGCATCCCGGCTCTTCTCTATAAGATTAAAGAATACGACCTTACTGACCTGCGGAATAAAGACTAATAATGGTTACGATTAATGACAGTTATTACCCTGACCACTGATTTTGGCCCCGGCAGCCATTACGGCGGCCAGATGAAGGGGGTGATCAGCAGCCGGGCACCGCGGGTAACGATTGTTGATCTCTGCCATACCATCCGCCGCCACGACATCGCCCAGGCGGCCATGATAATTGCCTCATCCTGGCGTTTTTTCCCCGCCGCGGCCATCCATATCGTGGTGGTTGATCCGGGGGTGGGCGGAGGGCGGCAGATTATCCTGCTGACGGTGAACGGCCATTATTTTATAGCCCCGGATAACGGGGTTTTGAGCCATCTGCCGCTTGCTCACTCCCTGGCTAAATGTTTTATTATCCAGCGCCCTGATCTTTATCTTAAACCCATTAGCCGCACCTTTCACGGCCGGGACATAATGGCCCCGGTGGCCGCCCATCTCGCCTCCGGGGGACAACCCGCGGATTGCGGCCCGGAGATTTCACCCCGTCGGTTAATCACCCTGCCGCTGATACCTCCCCCCAAAGTCAAAGACGGCCAACTGCACGGCATAATTTTAGATATTGATTCCTTCGGCAATATAATAACCAATATCAAGGCCGCTGATTTAACGCCTTTATCAGGGCCGCTGGCCGGCCGCCTTAATAACCACAAGATAACTCTCATGGCCGAGAGCTATGAACAGGCGGCTCCCGGCAGAGCGCTTCTCATTATCAACAGTTCAGACACCCTGGAAATTGCCGTCAACAAAGGCCGGGCAGCGGATTTATTAGGGGCCGGAATCGGCATGCCGGTAATCATAGAGGCGGGCGGCAGAATATGAACAAGGCATATCATCAGGAATTAGAGCTTTTACGGCAGGACTGGCGGGAAACCTCCCAGGCTCCAGGTCTAACGAATGAACAGGTTCGCAGCCTGACCTTAAACCCCAGCCTCAAACTGCGGCAGGTAGAATGGCGCGGTCTGCCCGCCCGGCTTAAAGATGAAAAAATAAAGCCCGCTCCGGGGCGGGAGTTCGTTCTCACCTATTATGACCCGGCCAGCGGCCCGCTACAGAAAACCGCTGCTGATAATGATTTACTGGTCATAAAAATCATGGCCGAAGACCTCGGCCCCGCCGAAGCAGCCCGGCAAGGCGGGGTACCGGTGGGAACTATTGACCGCCTGCTCCAGGCGGCGGTGGACAACGGCCTCCTGCTCCGACCGCCCTCGACAATCCGACGGCCGCCATCCTTCCCTCGCGGCGAGGGAATTGATCCCGCGTTCATGGCCGCTCAGGTCTTCACCCTGCAATGGCATATCACCCAGAGCTGCGACCTCCATTGCCGTCATTGTTACGACCGCAGTCCCCGGCCCGCCATGCCTTACGCCCAGGGCTTACAAATTCTGGATGACCTCCGGGAGTTCTGCCTCGCAAGAAATGTCCGGGGCCAGGTCTCATTTACCGGCGGCAACCCTCTGCTTTACCCCCATTTTCTAAAATTATACCAGGCGGCGGTGGACAGAAACCTGCAGGTGGCAATCCTGGGGAATCCCGCCGACAGGGGAATAATAGAGAAAATCTGCGCCATCCAGACCCCCATCTTTTATCAGGTGAGTTTAGAGGGGT
>JAJSAA010000130.1 GCA_024274995.1 Deltaproteobacteria bacterium | reverse complement strand
TTTTCAAAGATGTATTTATCCTTTACCCCGGAGCAGACGATATCTGGGTTGTAGGAGGCTATCATCATCTCCTGCTCGAGATGGGTTATGTCATCTACCAGGATGGAATTTTCCACCATGTCGGGCAGCATGCCCTCATACTCGCTGAGTTTTCCTTCCTTCTTTAAACGAGCGATTTCCTCTTCCGACTTGGGGGGATGGTAACGCTCAGGATCCCGCTCCGCCTTTAGTTCGGTAATATTCCGGCTGTCAGCATCTATCTTGATAGTGGGAATGACCTTGCGCCCTTCGTAATCGTCACGATGGGCAAATTCCTCGCCGGCTACTACCGTCTTCATGCCGAGGTCTTTGAACAGGGCCTGGTAATGATGGGCTCTGGAACCGCCGGTGAAGAGCATGGCGGTTTTACCCTCCAGCCGCTCACGGAGTGGCGCGATCTCTGCTTCTGCCGCCGCCTCTTCCTCGGCAATTACCTCTTCTATGCGAGCGCTCAATTTGGCATCATCGAAAAATTCGCCAATCTTGCGCAGACTCTTGGAGGTCGATTTCAGGCCGATTATATTGACCTTCAACCATGGAATACCGAATTTATCCTCTAACATTTCGGCCATATAATTGATGGAACGATGGCACTGGATAATGTTGAGCTGGGCGTTGTGTGACTGGGCGATCTCGTCAAAGGAACCGTTGCCGCTGAAGGTGGCGATTATGTCGATGCCGCATTTTTCAAAGATACGTTCAATTTCCCAGGCATCGCCGCCAATATTGTATTCACCTAACATGTTGATGGAGAATTTACCGGCTTTCTTGTCTTCACGGCCCACCACATGTTCAAACAAACCGTTATTGGCGAGATGATGACCAGCCGACTGGCTGACCCCCTTATATCCTTCACAGGCAAAGCCAATGATGGGTATCCCTAATTTCTCGCTCATCTCCCGGCCGACGCCGACAACATCATCGCCGATAAGACCAGCCGGGCAGGTGGCGTGCAGTGACATGGCCTTGGGCTTGAAGAGTTCATAGGCCTCCTCAATGGCCTTGCATAATTTTTTTTCGCCGCCGAATATAATATTGTCTGGCTGCATATCAGTGGAAAAACAATACTCTAAAAAGTTCTGGCCGCCTTGGCGGGCCTTCCCCTGATTCCTGCGGGTGCCCCAGGCGTAAAAGGCGCAGCCGATGGGGCCGTGGACAATGTGAACCATATCGACTATCGGCCCCAGAACAACGCCCTTACAGCCGGCGTAGGCGCAGCCGCGCTGGGTGATAATGCCGGGTACGGTTCTGGCATTAGCTGCTATTTTCTGTTCGGTGCCCGGTTTTACGGGTACCATATGCTTGCGCCGTTTGCGGGCGACTTTCGGCGGGTACCTGGTCACAATCTCTTCGACCAGGGCCTCGTTTTTTAATGCTGTTTCTGTCTGGCTCATATTTTTCTCCTCCGCGGATGATCGGGTCATTCCGCTATATTCCAGTCATTTCGTCAATGGCGGCACTACCAGTTTCACCGGTTCGTACCCGGCAGACATCATCGACTGGTATGACAAAAATCTTGCCGTCACCGGGGTTTTTAGTACTGTTACTGTTAATAACCGTTTCCACTACCGTGGCGACTTTGTCATCCGGCACTATCAGGCTGATCATGCGTTTGGGCAGCAGACGCGGGCCATGAGCCAGGAGCGGCAGAACCTCGGAGCTGTCAAGGGGGCCGTCGTCATTCATGGCCCTTACCATATCTTCGTCAAGGGCCTTGCGGCCCCGGCCCATGACTTTGCTGGCGGTAAAGGA
>JAJSAA010000129.1 GCA_024274995.1 Deltaproteobacteria bacterium | reverse complement strand
GCCTGGATTGCGGTGTGATGAACAAAAACATCAGCTCCACCATCCTGCTCGATAAAACCAAAACCCTTAGAATCGTTAAACCATTTTACGGTACCTTCAGCCATTTTTACTACTCCTTACTGTTCGCGATTTATATTAAAACCGCTTAAATGATGAAATGCCGGTCAATGTTAACCGGCAGGCAGTCAGTCTTTGTATTCAAACAAAAAAACCGCACTCCTATATACTGAGGACTGTGCGGTTAGCTTTTCCGTAATTAACGAGCTACAAATAGTGACTACACAAGACTACAGATACCATAACCGGAAATTCCAGAAGATGCAACATTTTATTTATGAATCCATTGAATCAGGGTGTTTTTTTATTTAGGCAGGTGTAACCTTGTATAGTATAATTTCCTGTTTATAATAGAGGCCGGCCCGTTTTGAAGTTACAATATAAAAAATTCTCTGGTTAATTAATGTGTGATATTTTTGATAATACGATTAACCTCACTAAGGAATTAATCGCCATTCCCAGTGAGTCGTCTGAGCCAACTGCCACTACAGGCCCCTGCGAAGCCGGAATTGTTAAGGTATTAGAGCGACTTTGTTACACAAATAATATTGCCTGGGAGCTCCAGGAAGTTCTGCCGGAGCGTTTTAATTTTATCGCCTCCTTCCCCAAACCAGGGGCGCCAAAGATTATTTTTTTGGCCCACATGGATACGGTGAGCGCCCGGGGGATGCGGAGACCCTTTCTGGCCGAGGTCAGGGATAACAAGATATGGGGGCGGGGGGCGTGTGATGATAAGGGCCCGTTGGCCGCGCTCTTTTCCACTCTCATTGGCCTGCGTAAGCAGGGGGTCTCGCTGGATTATGATGTTACCCTGGTGGGAAGCGTTGACGAGGAGTGCGGAATGACAGGTTCGGCCAGACTGGCCAGTGCGAATCCTGCCGGCTGGGATTTATGCGTTGCCCTTGAGCCAAGCGGACTGCAACCAATCTCAACCCATATCGGAGTCTATCGCTGCCGTATTCTGCCCCACCGGGCCTCTGGTGCTGAGACGCTTATCCAGATTAAAGAGGAACTTGGCCAGCTCAAAGCGGCCATAGATCAACAGGCTCACCCTAAACTCGGCAAGGCCGTTATGACAATTACACTGATTGCGGGCGGCAACGGCAGGCCGGCTGATTTGGAAAAAGATCGCATTCTAATTGATATAAGGCTGCTGCCCAACCACCAGCCGGCCAAAATTCACGCTTATATCGAGCAGCTGGTCGGCGGCAGAGGCCGGGTTGTTCCTCTGTTCGCAGCCTTTGGTCTTGATTCTGATCCTGATGACCGTCTCATTCAGGCCTTTCAGGCCAGTATTCGAGCCCAGAATTTCCCCGATAAATTAATTGGCGTTCCCTTCCCATCAGACTGTTCACGCTTAAAAAAACGCGGTACCTGTCTGGTGTGGGGGCCTGGTAACTACAAAGCGGCCCACAAACCGGATGAATTTATTGAGATAGGGCAGTTGGCCGGGGCCTGCCGGGTGTTAAGTCATTTTCTAACATCGGCAGGTAAAGACTGAACTAACCAAGCCCCCAAAGCCATGATGACAATATATTTCGACCTCAAAAATATTCTGTAAATCCTGGACAAAATCATAGCCAAACTCGTAAAAAACCAGATAATCCGCCAATTGCAGATTATAATCTCCATGGAAAGAGGCTCTGCTTAACAGCTCAACCATCCCCTGGCAATTAATCTTAGCCTTAACGACTGTTGTACGGCCGCTGATCCATGGTACTGTGAAGATAAAAAAACCATCCGGCTTTAAAACTCGGTAGATTTCGTTCAGTGCCTGTCTATAGTCGGGAACGTGTTCCAAGACGTCTGAGGTCAGAACTACATCAAAGCAATTATCCACATAACTCAAGCTCATTAAATCCTCTGAGCTTATCTCCGGGTCGGTAGAATCATACTCGGAGTAACTCAAACCGGGTAAGTTGCCTAAATAGTTATGCAATACCCCACAATTATTGATTTCCGCAAGACGCAAATTGGTGAGGGATCGCCACTCGACATCACCAACAAACTGATATCTACTGGAAAATTTTAGATTAATCACCTCTAACAGGGTAAGGGCAAAATTCATTATTCGGGTAGTCGCCCCGCAATGCCGGCATGAACGACCTTCCCGGTAATCAAAGGCGCGGCGCAGTTCAGGGGACAACCGCCAGTCTTCAGCAAGGTCATCACAGATTGCCGCCCGGGATATCAGCTCTTTCACCCTGCCGCAGACCGGGCAGCGATGATCGAAACCGTAAATTGTCTGAAAATCGCGATATAATTCTTTCAAAGCTGATTAGGTGGTTATAAGTTGATGCAAGCTCATAATTGCGCCGTACATTACTGCGTTTTAGCCGCATAAATCAAGAATTCTCCTCCGAGACAAACCATGCAGATTATAAAAAGCCTCTCCCGCCTCTTCAAGAAAAAAATCTTTTTATCCGTGATCTTTGTGGAGTACGAACGTCACGGCAGCAGTTCTAATAAGGTCTTTGAGATACTCCAAGGTTATCTCGCCGGTATTCAGGACTGCCGGATAACCTATCTCCGGGTAGATAATAAAAGTGAGCAGAAGATCAAGCGGGACGGTAGTGTTTACACCATGGGCGGCAATAATACCTGCCGGGAATTCTCCGGCTGGCAGAAAGGTCTCGAAGCCATTAATTCACTTAAACTTAATTGTGATTTGCTATTGATTACCAATGACATGTTTCTTAAACCGGGGCCGTCATTTCTGCAGGATTATTCCAGCAAAGAAATATTAAAAAGATGTATAGAAAGCAATAAAATTATCGGCCGAATCGACACGGTTAATCAACAATACAGCGTTTTTGGCTATGATGTGTCAAGCTGGATATGCACCAACGCTTTTTTCGCCCCCAAGCCGGCCCTGGATCAATTAAAGTCAGTTATCCTGATTGATGACAATATTCACGATATTCTGGTAAGAAACTATAACGACAGACATTTACAGTACAGGATATGTCTGACTCCGGCTGATTTAGAAAATGATATTTTCTCCATGGAAATAGACCTGCGGAATAATTCTCCCAAGGAAATTAGATTTAAACTTGACATGGTTTCGTCAGACGGCGTGATAAGAGCTGATGGCGATATATCATTGGCAATAATTCCGCATGCCATCACCTATAACGGTAGTACCTGCTCCAAAGAAATTTTTATCAGAGGTCTTGATAACCGCCGAGGCCAAAGCCGGACTGCCCAATCGTTTTTGATATCTTTGCCCCGCGAACCCGGCAGACTTATCTTAAAAGGGCTTGTCCCGACTGATATTTGTGCTAAACTTCAGCCGGACTTATTACAGATATCCATCTATAATGACTCGTATCTGTATCAGGAAGACGCACCGATAAACATCGCTTATCAACGCTGGCTTGTCGAATGGCTGACTGAGCACTGGCATAGCCGGTTTGACATTAACGCCAATACCTGGCAGCTGTTCAAGACTAAGGCCGCGGCAATTATCAACGAGTCTTTACTTACCGCAAAACTGGCTGAATTAGGATATAAGTCTGAAAGTTTTGCTGACAGAAAATATTATTAATGTTGGACTCATAACGAGTCCAAAACACTATAGAAGATGGCTAAGTAAGATTTTCGCCCTGACCGGTGCTGACATACATAAAACGCGCACAGCGGGGCGTTCCTGAAAGGCCGATGCCGCCTCAATTTTTAAAATCCTCTTTGCTTTCTTCATCATAACGCAGTGGGTCACCAGGCTTGCGGCCATGAATATAGTGATGGCATTTGGTGAATGAACTACGCTGGCAGAACATCTTAATATGCTGCGGTAAGGGAATGTAAATACCGTCATTGATCATCAGGCAGTCAGCGTCGTTAGAGAAATATGGGCATGAAGATGGTTTATTGCCAGTCATGTTTTTTGTTAATTTTGGTAACGAGTTAAGGGTAATTTACAGCCCTCACTAAATAGCTACGTTTTTCCCTTTAACGATTTAGGAGAGAGACCGTATCTTTTTAGTTTATCGTAGAAGGCAGTCTTGCCCACGGCAAGTTGTTTAGCTGCCTCTACGACGTTGCCCTTATTCTTGTGCAGGATATGGATTAAAAGATCTCTTTCCAAAGCTGACATAATATCTTTCAGCGTTTTATTGAGACTGCTGCTAATGTAATCGGCCAGGGAGTTCCTGTTGTTTGTATCCGTGACATTTTCAAAGACAATGTCATCTTCGGTTATCATGTTGCTCTTTGACATCAACACGGTGCGCTGGATAACATTATCAAGTTCCCGAACATTACCGGGCCAGTCATGTTGCAGGAGGAGATCAATAATCCGGTGGGGAAGAAAATCTATTTGTTTATTAAATACCTGGCGATATTTTTTAACAAAATGGGTGGTCAACTCCATAATATCTTCTTTTCGCTCTCGGAGAGGCGGTAGAGCGATACGGATGATGTTAAGGCGGTAATAGAGATCAAGGCGAAAGGCCCCCTCCTCCACCGCCTTGGCGAGATCAACATTGGTGGCGGCGATGATCCGGGCATCGACCTTTATGGGGGTGTTTCCTCCCACCCGGGTAAGTTCGCCGCTCTGTAATATTCTGAGGAGGGCGCTCTGCATGCGGGGCGAAATATCACCGATTTCATCAAGGAAGATGGTGCCGCCGTCGGCGATTTCGAATTTACCTTTGGTGCGCATGGCGGCCCCGGTAAAGGCTCCTTTTTCATAGCCGAAGAGATCGCTTTCCAGGAGATTCTCATTAATGGCGCTACAATTTACCTTTAAAAATATCTTATCACGCCGCTGACTATTACGGCGCACGAGGTCGGCTACCAGTTCTTTGCCGGTACCTGATTCGCCGGTAATCAAAACAATGGCATCTGTACCTGCTACCTGCTGGATTGTGTCCAGTAATTCCCGCATCTTACGGCTGCTGCCAATAATCCCGCCGTTATTCTGTTTGATCTCAACCTTTTGCTTTAAAAGATTGACCTCCCGCGCCAGCTTGTTACGCAAGACCTCACTTTCCTTTAATTCATCAATCTTTAAGCGCAGAATATGATCAATATTTTCGTTGAAGGATTTAAGTTCATTCTCCTGGTGTTTACGTTTTGAGATGTCCCGCAACAAAACCATGGTCAGATTATCACCATTATAGCCCGCGAAGGGGACGGTGGTGCATTCAACGTGCATGTCCGCTATCTTTGCCTCAATAATATCATAGCGGTGGGCGGGCATATTTATTGGACATCGATTCTGGCAGTTATTACCGCAGAGGGCCTTGGCGCATGTCTGGCCGCGGACATCGCCAAAGGTTTTTTGAGCGCTCTGATTAAGGTATTCAATAACCTTGTCATTGCGGACGCACAACACCATAATTGGCATTATATCAAGCAAAGAACGCCAGTTCTTGACCAGTCTCTTGACCTCGGCTCTGGATTGATGCAACTCCTGGCTGTTATTTTTATTTGTAGACGTAGTTGTCATTTGTATTTATACAAATTTCGTAACTGCTCAGAGTTTAGGGCAATTTACAGTCATACCTAAATAGTTACCAAATTTCGCGGTCAGCGGCCGATACTGCTGTAGATAAAACCCGCGGCCCGCATAGCCTCTGGTTCATAGACATTACGTAAATCAATAAAAACCGGTTGTTTCATTATCTTTTTGAGCCGTCCAAGATCAAGGGCCCGGTATTGATTCCACTCGGTGAAAAGTACCACGGCATCAGCATTTTCACAGGCTTCATAGGCTGAATTAGTATAATGAAAATCCGGTAGCAGCCGGGCTGCCTCCGGCATGGCCTGGGGGTCGTGAACCTGAATTCGGCCGCCTCTCTCTAGCAGGGGGGGCAGAATGGTCATGGCCGGGGCCTCCCTCAGGTCATCGGTTTCCGGCTTAAAGGTTAACCCCAGGGCGGCAATCGTTTTACCGGCCACAACACCGCCCAGGGCATCAATGATCTTTTTCACCATGCGGGCTTTTTGAGCGGCATTAACCTCTACCCCGGCCTCCACGAGACGAGCGGCAACTCCATTTTCCTGGGCAATACGCAAAAGAGCTATGGTATCTTTGGGGAAGCATGAACCTCCGTATCCAGGCCCAGGATGAAGAAATTTACTGCCAATGCGGCCGTCTAAGCCCACCGCCCGAGCCAGATCAACTACATCGGCACCCACCTCTTCACATATACCGGCAATTTCGTTGATAAAGGAAATTTTAATGGCCAGAAAGGCGTTGGCGGCATATTTAATGAGTTCTGCCGTCTCAAGATTGGTGGCCACAATAGGGGTTGAGATAAGATATAAGGGGTTGTAAATCTCGCGCATGACAGCGGTTGCCTTGGCTGACTCAGTGCCGATTACCACCCGGTCGGGCCGCATAAAATCGTTAATAGCCGCCCCCTCCCGCAAAAATTCAGGGTTGGAGATAATATCAAAATCCGCCGTTGGATTTTCTTCCCGAATAACTCGCGCCACCTGACTCGCAGTACCTACCGGGACTGTACTTTTATCAATTACCACCGTGTAATCACAGAGATAATGAGCCAGCTCCCGGGCCGCGGCATAGATATAAGTCAGATCCGCATAGCCGTCACCACGTCTGGATGCCGGGGTGCCAACGGCGATGAATACCGCCTGAGCCGATTCAACTGCCGCTTTCATGTCCGTGGTGAAACGCAGCCGTTCCTCCTTGACATTACTGGCTACCAGTTGTTCCAGGCCCGGCTCATAAATGGGGATGTTCCCTTCGTTTAAGGCCCGAATCTTTTCAGTTGCTTTGTCCATGCAGGTTACCTGATGGCCGAATTCAGCCAGGCAGGAGCCTGTTACCAGCCCCACATAGCCGGTACCAATCATAGTTATATTCATTTTATTTTTTTGTTTTTTGTCTATTACAGATAATAAACTTTGTACCAATCCACAAAGCGCCGCAGGCCCTCCTCTATGGAGGTGCGCGGTTTAAAATCAATGGCGCGTACCAGATCATCCACATCGGCAAAGGTCTCCTTAACGTCGCCATTTTGCATGGGCAGGAATTCCTTGACCGCCTTCTGGCCCAGGCAGTCCTCTAATACCTCTATATAATGCATCAAGTCTTCCTGGTGATTATTGCCGATATTATAAATATGATAAGGACACCAGCTGGAGGCCGGATCAGGATTAAGTTTGTCCCAGTCTGGATTTGGACGCGGCGGTTGGTCGATTACTCTTACTACGCCCTCTATTATATCATCAATGTAGGTAAAATCACGCTTCATTTTACCATTATTAAAAATTTTGATGGGTTTACCACTTAATATGGCCTTGGTAAAAAGAAAATAAGCCATATCAGGCCGCCCCCAGGGGCCGTAAACCGTGAAAAAACGTAAGCCGGTAGTCGGCAGGCCGTAGAGATGGCTGTAACTATGGGCCATGAGCTCGTTGGCCTTCTTGGTGGCAGCGTACAGGGAGACAGGATGATCAACATTATCATGCACCGAAAAGGGGGTGCGGACATTGCCGCCGTACACCGAGCTTGAGGAGGCGAAGACAAAATGCCTTACGCCGGAGTGGCGGCAGCCTTCGAGAAGATTAACAAAGCCCACCACATTGGCATCCACATAGGAGTTGGGATTCTCTAAGGAATAACGTACCCCCGCCTGAGCGGCCAGGTTGACCACAACGTCAAATTTATGTTTGGCAAATAATTCGGCCATCAACGGCCGGTCGGCTATATCGCCCTGAACAAAGGTGAAGGGTGCTATAGGTGGTATTTGGGCCAGACGGCCACGTTTTAAGGCTGGATCGTAATAATCATTTAAATTATCAATGCCGGTTACCTCCCAATCCTGGGACAAGAGGCGCTGGCTTAAAAAACTACCAATAAAACCAGCGGCGCCGGTGATAAGAATTTTACGCATAGCTGTTCCTTAATTGTCCACGATCATCTCATGGTTGTTTGATATATGAAAGTTATTTTCGTGTTTCGTTGGGTCAGAGTAACCAGGTATGCCTGTTACTCTGCTTATTCAACCG
Source organism: Deltaproteobacteria bacterium (assembly GCA_024274995.1). GTDB lineage: Bacteria > Desulfobacterota > Desulfobulbia > Desulfobulbales > VMSU01 > JAADIV01. Next base: position 23,764 of record JAJSAA010000129.1, on the reverse strand, counting down.
TGACACTCTTGGCCAGGTTTCTCGGTTGATCAACATCGCACCCCCTGGCGTTGGCAATACCGTAGGCCAGCAATTGCATGGGAATGGCATAGAGGATGGGATTAAGATCCTCGTGAATCTCCGGTAGCTGGATAACATACTCCGCGATGCGGGCCAGATTGTCGTCTCCGGCGCTGCCCACCAGGATCAGGCGGCCATTGCGGGCCTTAACCTCTTCAACATTGGAGATTACCTTGGCATATACCCCGTCCCTGGGAGCCAGGGCCAGCACCGGCATTTCCTGATCAATGAGGGCGATGGGGCCATGCTTTAACTCGCCCGCGGCATAGCCTTCGGCGTGAATATAGGAGATTTCCTTGAGCTTCAGCGCCCCCTCCAAGGCGATGGGAAAATTCACCCCCCGGCCCAGATAGAGGAAGTCCCGGCACTTCATGAACTTTGCCACAATTGGCTCGATATCCTTTTGCAGACGCGGCATTTCCGCTTCGAGAATGACGGGGATTTCCAGTAGGACATTGCCAAGAGAACGGGATTCCTCCTGGGAGATCGTGCCCCTGATCTGACCGAGATAGAGGGTCAGGAGAAAAAGAGCCGTTAACTGACAGGTAAAGGCCTTGGTGGAGGCCACGCCGATCTCAGGCCCGGCATGGGTGTAAATGGTGCCAGCCGCCTCTCTCGTGACGGTGGTGCCCACCACATTACAGATGGCGATTATTTTGGCCCCCATAGTACGGGCCAGGCGCATTCCAGCCAGGGTGTCGGCAGTTTCACCGGACTGAGAAATGGGGATAACAAGGGAGCTTTCATCAAGAAGCAGACGGCGGTAGCGGAATTCCGAGGCAATATCAACATCAACGGGGATGGCGGCCCACTTCTCCAGCCAGTATTTGGCCACGAGAGCCGCATGCCAGGAGGTGCCGCAGGCCACGAGAGATATCCGCTTTATGGCCTTTATCTCTGCGCCTGAAAGCCCTATCTCGGGGAGATCAACAATCCCCGTCTCCGGTTCAAAACGGCCGCGGAGGGTATTTAAAATAGCCTGGGGCTGCTCAAATATCTCCTTGAGCATGAAGTGTTTGTAGCCCCCCTTCTCGGCCATACTGGTATTCCAGGAAATCTCCTGCCAGGGGCGCTCCACGGCACTCGCATCCGTCAAGCGGCTTATGTGGCAGGAATCCCGCTGGAGGACGGCGAGGTCACCATCCTCTAAAAAGACAACCCGTTTGGTATAGGGCAGGAGGGCGGGGATATCAGAGGCCATAAAATAACCGCTGCCCTCTTTAACTCCGAGAACAAGAGGACTCTGGTGCCGCACTGCCACCAGTCGGTCAGGCTGCGCGGCCCAGATGACCCCCAGGGCGAATGAGCCCTCCACCTGCTTTACCGCGAGACGGACGGCGGCGGTTAGGTCGCCGTCAAGATTCTCCTCAATAAGATGGGCCAGCACCTCGGTGTCGGTCTCAGAGGTGAATTTATGGCCTCTCTTGATCAGGTCACGGCGCAGGGAGTTGTAGTTTTCAATAATACCGTTATGAACAATGGCCAACTCACCCTTACAATCGCTGTGGGGGTGGGCGTTGTCCTCGGTGGGTGAGCCGTGGGTGGCCCAGCGGGTGTGGCCCAGCCCCATGCGGCTGTCGGCATTGATTTCCTCCATGATGTCCGCCAGGTTGCTGAGCTTACCGGCGGCTCGATGCTTGGTCAGATGGCCGTCATCAAGATAGACCAGACCGGCAGAGTCATAGCCTCGATAGGCCAGCCTCTTCAGACCTTCGATAATTATGGGAACAACCCGTTTTGAACCGATATAACCGACAATGCCGCACATTATTTCCTCTTCTTGTTATAATTGTGAAAAAGCTACCGTCCACCCTTGCGGAACAATACCGTCTTGATGGTTTTAAATATAATCCAGCTGTCGAGAGACAGGGAGATATTTTTTAGGTAGTAGAGATCGAACTCCAGCTTGCGCAGGGCATCCTCTTCCGAGGCCCCGTAAGGATAACATATCTGGGCCCAGCCAGTAACCCCCGGTTTTATGTTATGGCGCAGGGAATAATAGGGGATTTTCCGGCTCAGCATCTCGACAAAGACGGGTCTCTCCGGCCGCGGCCCCACAAAACTCATTTCGCCTTTCAGGACATTCCATAACTGGGGGAGTTCATCAATACGTACCTGGCGAGCGAAGCCGCCAAAGCGGGTTACTCTGTTGTCGTTGGCCGCGGCCCAGACTGCCCCTTCTTTTTCGGCATCCTGGCGCATTGAACGAAATTTTATTACCTTGAAATTTTTACCGCGCAGACCAACCCTGGTTTGCAGATAGAAAACGGGGCCTGGAGATTCAAGCTTGATAATAATGGCGCTTACCAGCATTATGGGTGCCGATAGGACCAGTCCCAGGGAGGCTAACAGGATATCTATTCCTCGTTTTACTGCGTTTAGAAGCCGGCCGGTGGAAAATCCGCTGGAGTAGATGATCCAGTCTGGATTGACCCGTTCAACCATTATTTTGCCGGTCAGCTTTTCAAAAAAACTGATTCCAGCCAATATCCGCACCCCGTTTAATTTACAGTCGATTAAATCATGAACCGGCATGGTACCGCGGCGGTCGTCCAAGGCGGCTACGATTATCTCCGACTTATGCCGCAGGCAGATATCAGCTAAGTTTTCATTGTGCTTATAAAACGGGATATCGTCAATGGGAAAGAGCGGTTGCTCATGACCGACAATGGCGGCGATCTGGTAACCGGCATCAATACGGTTCATTATTACGTTGGCAATGTCGGCGGCCAGCTTACCGCTGCCCAGCATAATAACGGGCTCGGCCAATAATCGTTTATTTAAGGCGGTGATGTAAACGAAACGCCACAGGGCTAACAATACGCAGATTAACAAATATCCCAGCAGGAAGATGCGGGTGGGGATGATACTGGAGGGGAAGAGGTAATAAATTATGGCGAGTATGATACAGCCGAAACCAAAGGCCTGGGTCATGCGGGTGGCGGTGTCAGCCACGGATGAATAGACATCTAAGTCATAGAGGTCAAAAAAATAGAGGCAGAGCATGAACACTATGGTAACGAGCGAGGTTCGGAGCAGGCACTCGTTTTCGTGGAGTAGAAAGGCGTCCTGGCCCATGAAGAACATATGCATTAAAAAGATGGCCAGGAAAATCAAGGCTCCCTCGCCGAGAAAAAAAACAATCCGGCGGATTGGGTAATATTGACCTGAAATGTAGGGCATGGATCTTCTAATAGCCTCCGTAATGGCCGTAGGGCTCGTAACCGGTAAGTTTGGCGCTTAATATATCCTGTTCAAAGGCGTTGAATACTACGCCGATGATCTTGTCTTTTTTTAGATTTTCGGTCATCTGCCTGACCTGCTCACGGGCAGCTCTGCCCCAGCGTACCACGATGATGATACCATCCACCTGCTCGGACAGGACTGTCGTCTCGGCGGCCATTGGCAGGGGCGGGGTATCAATAATTATAAAGCGGTCATCATAGCGGTTGGACAGTTCATCGAACATCTCACCAACCCGCTTAGAGTCCAAAAGCTCGGCAGGGTTCATGGGTCTGGAGCCGCTGGGTAAGAGGGACAATTTCGGCAGTCCCGTCTGGCGGATTACCTCCCCAAGCTCACGATCATGCTGAAGATAATTGCTCAGCCCCTGGCTGTTGTTTACTGCCAGCATCTGGGCCAGACTGGAACGTCGCAGGTCACAGTCCACGAGTAGAGCGTGCTGTTCAAGGCCCTGGGCCATGGAGATGGCCAGATTGGCGCAGAGCATGCTTTTCCCCTCGCCCGGCAGAGCGCTGGTAACCATAACCCGGCGCAGGGCGGGGCCGCCGGCGGGGGGGTGTAATATCCGGTTACGCAGATGGCGTATATTCTCGGTAATAATCGAGGAAGGGGCCGAGAAAGCCACTAATTTTTCATCCCAGTTATTTACACCGGAGGTGTTATCCATGCTTCCCGTTAGGCTGGCTGTAGGAACCTCGGCCTTTGGAGGTGGTGGCTGCCGCCCTGTTTTTACCACGGGGTCGGGTGCGGTTGGCGGAGGGGAAGCGCTCTCTTCCGGATTGGCCATTGCCTTGTTTAACGCCTTGAATACCTTGCCCACGTCTGTCCTCCCTCTAAAACAATTTAAAGATAAAGTCCAACAGCCAGTTGCCGGCCTTGTTGATGATCCCAATGGAATTTATGTCCCAAAATACAAAGAGAGCAGCCATTACAATAACAACGATAATCAAAAGCCACAGACTTGTAAGCAAAACATTTTTAAGTACAAGCCAGGAACGGCTCAGGGCGGCATTTTTTGATGCCGGGGGCGGCGGGTTGCCGGAATTGTATATGTTGAGATCCATAATACATTGCTGAATCATCTCCTCCTCAATAACCGGTGAGCCTTCGGCAAAACCGGAGAGCAGAGCCTGGTCGCAGATTATATTGATCAGCCGCGGTACCCCCTTGCTGTGTTCATGTATCCGTTCAATCGCCTGTCTGGTAAATATCTCGGCACTTTGGCCGCCGGATCGGGTAAGCCGGAAAAGAATATATTTCCCGGTATCTTCCCATGAAAATGGTTGAAGATGGTAACGGATACCGATGCGCTGCAAAAGGGGAAGGAGCCGTTCATGGGTAAGATGTTCATTTAACTCCGGCTGGCCGACCAGAAAGATACTCATGACCCCATACTCCTGGTACTCCTGGTTGGAGAGCAGCCTTATTTCCTCAAGGAGTTCAACGGGCATGGCATGGGCCTCGTCAATAATTAACAGTACCCGCTCCTTCTGCCGGCGGCATTTTTTAAGGAAATCGGCAAAATCTAACATGAATTTTGCCTTGTTTCCCTCAAATTCCCGGAGCCCGTATTTGGCCGCGAGATAATAATAGAAATCATTTATCGACAGGGTTGGATTGGCCAGCAGGCAAACATGGATATTGCTGTCCATGGATTTCAGTAATACCTGCAGCAGAGTGGTCTTGCCGGTGCCAACTCCGCCAGTGAGCATGAGAAAGCCCTTGCGGTCGATAACCCCGTAGCGCAGGATAGCGAGGGCCTCCTGGTGCCCTTCGCTCATGTATACGGTATTGGGGTCAGGGACTATGGAAAATGGTTTGTGCGCTAAGCCGTAATATTTGGTGTACATGATAGCCTGGTCTGAAAGGGCTGGATAATTAGAGAATAATGCGGCCGTTGTTATAGTAATGCAGCGTGACAGCCGTCAGAGCGACGAGGCTGATCAAGAAGAGGACGAACCAGCCAATTGCCTTCAGGCGACCTAATTTTTTCTCCTTATCTGAAACAATCAGGGGCAGAGAGCAGACAACCGGCAGATCTAAAAAGTTTTCCAGATCTTCAGCGTCGCGGAAGGAGGTGTCCCCCATTTCGAGAAAAAGAGCCAGCCCTCCGCCGAGGGCCAGACCCAGGCCCAGGGCCACGAACATGATTTTCCTGAAATTAGGCTTAGTTGGCTTGCCCGGATAAAAGGCAGAGTCAACAATCTTGAACTGACTGCCCTTTTGCCGCCGTTCCAGACTTTGGGCCGATTCTGCCTCCAAATTGCGCACCAATAATTTCTGAAAATGATCGTAAAGCTGCTTGTAGTCTCTGGTCAGAGCCGTCCATTCGGCTTCACGGATCGGGGTCTTGGCGATCCAGCCCTGGTATTGGCGTATCTGCTTTTGGATATCCTTACCGTTTTTGCGCATGAGCTTGATATTAAATGAAGCCTCGGTGAGCTGGAGATATAATTGCGACAGCTGTTTGTCTCTACTGTATAGTATTGAGTCGGTCGAGGTCTGGTTCGTATCATTCTTCCCGGCTGCAGAAGGCGGTATTTCCTTCTCTAATGCCGCTTTTTTCTTTTCTAATTCCACCAGCTTTTTCTTTAAACGCTTAACCTCTGGATGGCGGCTCGTGTAGCGCAGCAGAAGATTGCTGAGAGCCGCTTTGCTCCGGTTGATATTATTAATGACGGAGGCTAAGGGTGAGTCTGCGTTCAGGGCCTGGTCGTTGGGACTGATAGTGCCACCAAGTTGCTGAACCTGCATGGTAAGCTGGTTCAGGGCATCTTTGCGTTTAGTTATTTGCTCCTGAATCATGACCTTGGTGCGCTCCAGATTCTGGATACTGTCTGTGTTCTTTTGCTGCTGATCCTGTAGAGCGCTCAGGCGGGTCATATTGCTCTGAAACTGCTGGGGCATCTCGTTATAATATTTAAGCTTGTAATCCCGCATGGCCGCCTCTTTCTTGGTCAGGGTGGCTTGAGAAATATTCATCTCGTCGGAGGCGTAGGCTGAGGTCTCGCGAGCCCTTTCCTCACGGTAGCGCAGATTTTCTTCAATAAACTTGGCGGCCAGGGCATTGGCGACCTGCATTACCTGCCGGGGGTTTTGCCCTTGAAAGGTAACCTCGAAGACATCGCCCTTCTCTGGTTTTATAATGACATCATTACTGCGCATGAGGTCGACCACATCCTCCATTGGCAGCTTCTGGCGGGTTCTGGAGTAGAGATTGAATTGTTTGATGATGGACTCCAGACTGGAACGGCTGGTCACTTGCTGGGTAAGGGTGGCGATCATCTCCTTGGTGCGGGTCTCGACATGGGGGGTCATACTGCCGGGATTAATTTTGGCCCGTTCATAGATGAGGAGGGCGGTGGACTCATAGACTTTGGGACTTTTAAGGTAAAAGGCCAGACCCCCGAAGAGGCTGAACAGCATAAATGATATAATTATCTTTTTACGGCGGAGAAGCAGACTGACATATTTTCTGGTTTGCTGACGTTGCTGCTGTTCCATAAAATTCCTTTTACGAGTGTAATGACGTGTTGTAAATTAATGTTATCCAGACTGGCCATGACGTGCAGCAAGGTGTTCATGGAGCGCTTAAATTATAATTTCCATTGATTAGCGGCGGATAACTTGATGGTAATTAAGTGCTCATTGTAATCGTCGAGATACACAGAATCGCTGTCTAATAATTTATAGTCATAATTGATATCTAAAGAAAACCAGCGGTAAAAATTCCAGCTAAGACCAGCCCCGGCCTTCAGGTCATTGTAGGTGGTTTTGGCCTGGTTGTCCCAGGCGTAACGGCGTTCATAGGAGATGTCGGCCGTAGAAGTCAGGTCTTGCCGAAACTGATAACTAACAGTAGTGGTCAAGCCCCAGGCCTGGCGAAGGTCACTCCAGGAGCCGGTTCCACTACTCGCAGTCCATGAACTGTCGCCGTTTACGGAGATGCTGCCACGGTCAATCCGGCGGGTTATTCCCAGGCTCACGGCCAGCTCTCGTTCATCGCCAGCCGCCTCCCGGTTATTATATGATAAATCCAGGCCGCTGTTTATGGCGGTTAATTGATCCAGGCCTTTATCCCAGGATAGAGAGAAAGTCTGATCAGTTGAGGAGGCAGTATTGCCGTCATAGGTGATATTCTCATAATCAAAACCGGCGGTTAATTTGTTGTTTGCTGTAAAATTATAGCTGGCCCGGAGATGGGGGTTATTGGTGGTGCTATCGTCCGTAGTATCGAAATGTTTGTAACTATAGTTATATCCTGCCTCCAAGAGCCATAATTTATTGAGGCGCCAGGTCAGATCAATGGTGGGATTATGGCCTATTTTGTCGGCCTGAATACCGGTTCTGTTATCCAGCAGCTTCAGGCTGTAACCCATAACGAGTTGACTGTCTTCAGCAAATTTGTAAATGGAGGTCAGGCTGAGATCGTTAGTGAAATAGCGCTGGCGGCCTTGACCGCCGTTGGTATTCAGCAGATTACGCACCGTATTACGATCTTGGCTCGTAGCCTGTTGATAGCGGGTGGATATCTCGGAGAGGACATAAGTCAGTTGATTCGGTTCCCAGACAATTTCCGGGAAGAGGAGACGGACAACCTCTGTTTGGGTAAAGTCGTCGGCCCTTTGAAACTGACGGGCCAGGGAGAGCGCGGCATTACTTTCAAAGTATGGATTGTCCTGGTAGGAGTAAGCATTGTCCAGGGTCATCCGCCAATGTTCAGAAATATCTCGTTGGGCCTTCAGATCTAAATCATGTCTTTTCGCTGTGGTGTCCCGGCGGTCGTTGTGGGTGAAAATCGGGTTGTATGACAGGCTGAGCAGGCTGTCTACCCCCTTGGACTCAAGAGCCAATTTGGCCTCAAGACTGTTCTGCCACTCATCGGTACGGTTATTGTCGGTCTGAAAGACGTTGGAGTCATAGGCGCTGCCCATGACCACACTACCATTGAAGGTCGTCTGCCGGGCAGCGGCGGTTGTGGACATGAGACCACATACAATAAGAGCCAGGACTACTTTTTTTTTGTTTGCCATTTGGAGATTTACCTCTCTTTTTTCAGGGAACGATAATCGTATCACCTGGCTTTATCTGGATATTCTGAGCTCAGTCCCTGCGCTTGGTCACGGCGTCATAATTAAATTTAAGAATTTTATCATGACCGTCGGTTTGGCGCAGAATAGAAATATTATCACTCTTGGCCCACTGCGTGAAACCGCCGCTTTTGGCGATGGCCTGGAGAATGGTGATGGGGAAATCAATGGGGAACTCACCAGGCTTATTTATTTTGCCGATGATATAATAACGCCAGCTTTTGCTCTGAATGAGCATGACCGAGACGGCGGGGTCGGTTACCACACTGGCAAAACGTTTTTCCAACTCATGAGTCAGACCGCTGATGGTCTTGCCAGCGGCCATTACGTCACCAATCAGGGGCAGGGAGATGCGGCCGTCAATGCGGACGCTCATGGCTTGTGAGAGATCTTTTTCTTTCCAGACCATAACCCGTAACTGATCGCCCCGGCCGATTATATACTCCACATCCTTGGTGGCAGGCGAAGCGGCGTTGTTGCTGATAGCTTTTGGTGAGGCCAGAACCGTACTAACTAAAGGAGACAGAGACATGAGCGCGAGTAACGTCCACAGGCCGAGTGAGATTCGCTTAAATGATAGTGCGTAATTGATTTTCATCTTAACTATCTCCATACATTTGTTGACAATAAGTAACTGTTTAGGTCCGAATGTAAATTGCCCTAAACCCTGAGCTGTAGCTGCTTAGATGTGCTTCAGTTTACCTGGCATTACGGGCGGTAATTCCTTTCTTCCTTCCCAATAAATACACTATAAAATTTGTTTTTTTAATGCAATAGTAATTAGACTGTTGGAATAAATTTACCATATCATCAGTGAACCAGAGGCCGGGCTGTCCTCCGGCTCTCTTGCTTAACATCACCTTTTTCAGTAATGGTTACCACAGCTTTGGCCTCAACTCTATCTTTATCGAGAATTCCGTTGACCGCGGCATCCACCGCGAAATGAAAGACGTAACGCCCTGGGGCCAGATGATTGGGCGCACTGCGATACATTTCATAATGCCGCAAATTAAACAACGGCCCCCGGTAGACCGGAATCTCCTTTTCATTCCAGCCCCTGGCCTTTGACAGCCAGAGTTTATGGCCATCGGGTGTATCATACCAGAACCAAAAATCAGCCGGAGACATAAGACCGAAGGTGTGAAGATAAACCACAATAGACAGCGGCGTCCCCTGGTTTAAATGCAGAGCACCGCTAAGGGCGTTAACCGTCAGGGTAAGCAACGGTTTCCGGTTGGTATTTTTCCTGCTCGCCCGCCTGGGCCAGAGGAAAAATTTCATGGACTTGGGGAAATCCTTAACTGTTTTCGGATAAGGGCCAAAGGTTATGACATGGGCATAATAGATATTAATACTGGTTTCAGTTACTGACCAATAATCACCGCCGCCCTGAACATTTTTCACCCCTTGGGCATTCAGCCAGGCCGCGCTGTCCCGCTCGGCAGGATTAATCAGAGTCTCTAAATCCTCAATAGTCGGCAGCTGCCAGTCACCAAAGGTGCCGTCATAGCCCGCGCACTTATAGGAGGAAGGTTTATTATTGAATTTTTTTATGGTCTTAAATGATTCCAGCCACGACTTCCTGCCGAAGCAGTTACCATCGCTAAGCCATGTAATACCGGTAAGACGATCCATACTGGTTCCATCTCCATCGCTCAAAAAACGAGGGTACGGAGGCCAGGCGATGTCATCATTGAACTTCGAGGCCAGGGTAAGAAAATAGGCTCGCTGGTTATTAGCCGCCCTGGCCTTCAAGGTGGTGATTTTAGGAGGCAGCGGGGTTTGACTTATCCTTCTTACCAGTATGGCCCCCAGGAGCCTGTCTTTGGCCTGGCTGATCAGGGCGCCGGTGTCAAAATTAATGATGTAAGCCTCACGGGGGCTGGCAACAGCCGTGGAGGATGTCCAATAATCACCGGAGGGAGTATTAGCAAACACCGCCCGGAAGGCGGCAGGAAAATCAGTCTGAAAATTCACCAGGCTCATCAATTCCACCCGGTCAGGCAATAACCAACCCCGATAATTGCCTTTATAGCCCAGGCATTGCGTTCTGGCCTTTGCCGGAAAACTGCCTGCCGCCTTCAAAGCGCCAGACCAGCTCAATCCGCGCAGACATTGGGCATCACGCAGCCACATGAGACCGCTGCTGGTATCAGAAACAGTACCATCATGATTATCCACGAACCTGGTTCGCATCTTGGAGCCAGGATCTACCGCCCTCTTAACCACCTGCCGCCCCCCGCGAACCGGTAATACGAATGATTTTTTGACCTTACTCTCAAATACTATTTTGCCATCACTGAAATCAACCAGCCAGGCGTCTAATGGATTTCGGTAAGAGGTGACGCTCCAGTAAGGGCCGGCAAACATTTTAATGCCCTGGCCTTTGAGATAATCAGCCGGAACCTTGAGGCCAGAATCCAGGAGGCTGGCCAACTCCTGAACACTGGCCAGACGCCAGTCCTTATAGGTACCCCTGTAGTCCGAACATCCCTTTAATAAACCACCATTTAAGGCCTTAAGTTTTCTCTTTGCCCCCAGCCAGGAATGGGAGTTTAGACATTTACCATCGGCCAGCCACATAAGCCCGGTTAATTCATCGCGGAAGGTGCCGTCGGCCTTAATCCTTAGCCGTGGACTCGACCACACCACCCCGCGCTGCTGCTCGCCATCCTGCCCGGAGCCCTTACATTCCACAAAAGTACCTTTGGCACCATAGCAATTCAACTGGCCGCTGCGGGGCAGGGTCAGCAAAGAAGGGGCGGCACTCCCCCCTGCCGGGGCGGCCATGGCAATACCCTGAGCGGCTAAGCAGAAAACAGCAGTGAATATAAGTAATATCAATCTCATTTGTCTTTCTTTTTTACAACCTGCGCCCCGGCGGCGGCTGGCTTCAAGTGCTCTTCAACAGCAAGACTGAAAATTGTGGGGGCTAATGTCCGAGGGGCTTTGTGATCTGAAAATTCAACAAACACCCCACCCACAAAGTCACCCTCAAGACGCTTACCATTTTTAGCGGTAAGCAGGCCGTGTCCCTGAAACTCACCATCCACAAACATGCCCCGGTAATCCGCGCCATTATTCATCTTCAAAACACCATGCCCGGTAATCATGCCAGCCTTGAAATCGCCCTTGTATCTGCTGCCATCTATATTGGTCAATTGACCGCTACCTTCATATTTACCGTCTTTAAAGCCCCCTTCATACCAGGTGCCATTGGGAAAAACGAGTTTACCAATCCCCGAGTAATGCCCGTCCTTAAATTTACCCACATAGATCCGGCCATCGGTCATGACCAACTTACCAGTCCCATTATATTTGCCGTCCTTAAATCGCCCCACGTATTTATCACCATTGGGCTTAACGAGGGCTCCCTTACCATCAAACAAGGCATGTTTATAATCTCCCTCATAGCGGTACATGGAGGGCTCTATCAACAAGCCATGGCCACGATAAAACACCCCGTTACGCCACAGCCCCTCCCAGTGTGAGCCATTAGGGAGCCTTTTAGTTCCCTGACCGTTGGCCAGAAAATTATAAAACTGTCCCTCATATTTACTGCCATCCGGCCAGGTCTTAACCCCATGCCCCATACTGACCCCTTTAAGAAAAACTCCCTGAATGATGATTCCTGTTTTCAGGATAATAATTCCCGCACCGTTGGCAAGTCCCCTGCTGAAGGAACCAATATACCTGTCACCATTTGGCATGAGGAGCATACCCCGGCCGTTACGGCAGTCTCCCTTGAGACATTTACCGGCCGGGGCGGCCTGACCTGCCGCCAGACATGAGGTGGAAAAACAAAGACTTATTATTAAGAATATATAGTACATAATAATTTTTGGTAACTGTTCAACCGCACCCGCTCCAGAGTCCGCGCTCCCTGAAATTACAACAGTTCTGACATTATTTGCATGTTTGAAAATACACCATAATATCATAAAATAGAACTGATTTCATTGGCCTGATTTACGGCGCATTATCTCTATCCAGTATGGCGAGGCTGGCGGCCAGACTACTGCGGGCAGCCATGAATATCGGCTCTGATTCTGATAAATCTCCACCATGCCCACCCGTTTATATTTTTTAAGATAACCTGGAAGCCAATTAAATATCAAGGGCTTAGATGTCCGGCGCCGCAGCCAGGAATAAGCAATATTGACCATTATCAGATATCGCGGTTTAACCAGTTCCACCTCTTTTATGAGTTCACGCTGCATAGTAAGGGCAAAGTTCTGCTCTTCCATGAGCGGATACATATAGATGTAGCCGCTGGCCGACTTGAGACCGCTATAAAAATATAGTTGCGGCTCCGAGCCAAATACCATAAGGCGGTCATTCTTGTTGGCGTGGGTTTTTAGATAGTTACCAATAACAAGGGACTCAACAAAGGGATTGGGCCAATACGTCTCCCGCACCGCGGCTTCCGGCGTACTCTCCCACAGAAAATGGCGCTGATTATATAGACTGGCCCATAGAAACATAATAAGCAGACCGACAGGCAGGCCGTATTGAATAATTTTGTTGCCGCGACCGGCCATTATGTCGCTTAAAAGCAGAAAAGGCAAGCCAGCCAGCAGAGCGGCGGCCGGCAGAATAAAAATAAAATAATGGGGCCGAAAATAACCACCCATGGCCACCGCCATGGCCGAGAAAACAGTAAAAGAAGACAGGAACCAAAACAGCTCGGAGCCACGATAGCGCCAGACAAGAATAATAAATCCAGCCCCGGAACTTAACCAGAGGAGCGGAGAGGTGCTGACAATATCACCCAGCCGGCCGCTTAAAAAGCGCCAGGCATCAGCCCATGAGACCATATCACTGTAACGGCTGGCATATTCTATTGTCCAAAACCAGAATTTAGAGAATACCCCGGCCTCATAAAGCCACAGACAGGTAATGATATAGGGCAGGAAGACCCCCAGACTGAAGGATAAGGCCCAGGCCCATGGCCGGTCTCCCGGCCGCCGGGCCAGCAGACAGCGGCCCAAGCCGTAACCAGCCCCCCAAAGAATAAAAAAGAGACCGTGCTGTTTAATAATAAAGGCGCAGCCCAACATAAATCCCGCCGCCACCATCCCCCACAGCGATTGGCGGTCAAGGGCCATGAGCAGCAATAAAACCCCGCTTAGAGCCGCCATAATCACAAAATGCTCAGCGTTGGCGAACACCCCCTGCACCGGCTGCCCCATACTCAGAACGGCGAATACACCAGCCGCGGCCACCCCGGCCAAGGCTCCGGTCTGACGGCGGCCAATGAGGAAAATGAGTATACTGTTAATAATATTCACGACAAGCAATCCAGCATGAATTCCCCAGGGGCTGGCCCCCAGCAGCTTGATCATCAGGGCGTAGAGTACATAAATCCCCGGCAGTTTCATATTATAGAGCAAGGTGTAGGGCGGGATTCCCTGCAGCAAAAGCTGACCGCCGTAGGCATACTCCCCTTCATCACGCTCCAGAGCCACGCCGAGTAAATGCCAACGCAGCCAGATAGTGGCCAGTATAATCAACAGGAGAGCAAGCCAGGCCGGCCAATCAGCGAATTTTTTATTTACTCTCCTAAAATCAGCTAACATAATTATCCAAACCACACCGGAGTTAGATGTTGCAGAAACCAGGGAAAATCACCATAGATAAAAAGCAGAGTCGCCCCCCCTCCTGCCGTCCACTGCCACCAGCGGGGCATCCGGTACAACAGGCCATAGGCTGAGAGTATATATAATGGCGCCAGAACCGGAAAAAGGTAACGCCCGGTCACAGCCATACCCATCATGCCGGTCTGGCTATAGAGATTATAATCCACCACCTGCATCAGGATGATAATATAAAACAGGCTTATAAAGAGCAGCACCCCGAGACCGGGGGGGGTACCAGGCCGCCAGCGCCAACAGAACAAGGCGGCGGTCAGGAGAAAAAAGGCATAATACAGCCTTATGAGACCGGGCTTTTTGTACATAGAGAGCTGGGCGGCAACACCATAGAGGCGGGCAAACATATATCTAAACCAAAAACGGCTGTAAGACAGGCGGCCCACAAGGGCCTCTGACGGGGCATTCCTGACCCGCCGGGCCTCAAGGAGTATGTTCAGGGCATCGGCCCGATCGTTAGGGTTCCTTATCTGCAGGGCAAGGCGTTGGGCGGCAAGCCAGTCCAAGCGGCCATCTTTAAATTCCCGCGCCACATACCCTCTGGCAAACAAACGATTTTGCAAACAGGCATCCAGAGGCAAAACCATATTTATGGCCGGCAATAATTGGCCAAAACGCAGGAGATTGCCAAGATAAAGATTGAGGTTCAAGGCCAGCAGGATCAAAAATACCAACAGTTTAAACCAGGAGCGGCAGCGGAAGTCCGCCGCAATGACAGGCAAAAGAGTTTTCCACTCCTTGACCATCAACATAATTACCATGGCCGCGGCATAGGGAAGAAAGACATTCTTGGTCATGGTTCCGGCCAGGGTGAGAATCGCCCAGCTGATAAGGTCGTTATAACCATGCTCTTTAAAAAAACGGCTCAGATAATAAAGGGAGCAGACAGCGAGAAGGGTGGAAAGGTTATCATAATTCACCGCCCCATAGATAAAAGTCAGCATCATGGTGCTGGTCATCATGACCATAAAGAGAAGACGCACCGCCGAGCTGTCCATCAGCAGAGTTATCAGCCGCCAGGCAAAAAACATGGCTGCCAGGCCGAGGGCAACATTAATGAGACGCAAAAATATAAGGTCCGAAAGGGGGAAGACATTAAGATTTAAAAGCCGCCCCATGAGCCAGAAGTAAAGATCAGGTATATGGGTAATAAGACCAAGATGATATGAGGCCGGAGAATCCGAGGGCGGCAGGATGTTAGCAGAGAAGAGACGGCTGATGCCGAGCCAGGTTGATTCATCCGGAAATACTCCCCGGCCAATATTAACCGCCAGCCAGGTGGTTTTGACTCCAAAGCATACAAAGAGCAGCCAGAAGATAAACTGCTCGCCTCGATATAGACGGGGCTGAATACTTGGGGGGGAAACCTGCATATTTTACTCCTGATTATTCCATTTGGTATTTTCTCACCTTGTTTTTTAGCGGGCTGCCGCAATAAAGTCAACCTCACTTACAAGCCTTAATAATAAACAATAAGGGGGGCGTCCGTTTCGACCTCCGAGTCAGGAAGCGCAGACTCAGAAAGGATGTACAACTGAAGTTACGCTGGAAATACCATATAGTGTATGATAGTCTATTTAAGAGGTGCCCCTGCTACCTGGTAGATAATCATAGAGACAACGTAACTATTCAGCAAAACTCTGGTAATTGATACTTTTAGACCTCAGGCCAAAGTCACAAATTTACTAAACCAGTTGATCTGGCGCAATTAAAAACATCACCTCTGAAGAGGAAAATTATTTTGCCCAACAGCCTCCGACATTTTCCCCCTCTATTTGTTTGGTTGGCCATCCTTTCTTTTTTTTCATTTCCACAGACATTGCTGGCTGCCACATCATCTCCAGCTTCAAGCCTATCTCGCGGTCCTGACAATAGTGCCCCAAAAAACATAGGTACGGAACTGCAGTTCTCGGCCACCGAAAAGGCATACCTCCAGAACAAAAAGCAGATCACCATATGCGTTGATCCCGACTGGATGCCCCTCGAGAAAATTGACAAGGGGCATCATGTGGGGATGGCAGCCGATTATATGGCCCTTTTTCAACAAAAAATCGGGCGGCCTATTATCCTCGTTCCCACCACAAACTGGTTAGAAAGTATTCGGTATGCCAAGGCCCGCAAGTGCGATATTTTTTCCCTCGCCATGCCGACTCCAGAGCGGCGACAATACATGGACTTCACTAAACCGTATCTGGAAATCCCTCTGGTAATGGCGGCAAGGATGAATATGCCGTTCGTTGACGATCTTTCATCCCTGCGCGGGATTAAGATTGGTATCGTTAAAGGATACGCCTTTGGCGAGATATTGCGTCGGCGGTTCCCAAAAATGGATATTAACGATGTCCCATCTGTGGATAAAGGCTTGCAAATGGTGGCCCAAAAAAAACTGGACGGCTTTATCGGCACCTTGGCGACTGTGGGATATGCCATTCAACGAAATTTCCCAAATGAGCTCAAGGTAGCGGGAAAATTCGATGAGCGTTGGCAGCTTGGTATTGCCACCCGCAACGATGAACCCCTGCTTCTGTCAATATTTAACAAGGCAATTTCCTCTCTAACCACAAACCAACAGCAGGATATTCTCAATCGTTGGGTAGCAATCAAATTTGTTAAGGGAAAAGATTACACCACCTTATGGCGCGTCTTAATGGTGGTTGCTGTTGGCTTGGCTTTTCTATTATGGCGTTATTATGCCCTGCGTAAATACAACCTTAAGTTGCGAGAGCAAAATGAGCTGATACAGGCGGGGGAAAAACGCTATCGCGAAATATTTAATGCCCCCAATGAGGCAATTTTCATTTTCGCGGCCGATAGCGGAAAGATCCTTGATGTTAATCAAGGAATGCTGACAATGTTTGACTATACCTATGAGGAAGCCCTTCAACTCGATACGGGTGATCTAAGCTCCGGGGTGCCTCCCTTCACTCATGATGAAGCTACGGCAAAAATCCAAAAGGCAGTACAAAAAGGCTCCCAGAGTTTTGAGTGGCATGCCCGCAAGAATGGCGGCACTCTTTTCTGGACAGAAACGACCCTCAAATACACCGAATTCGGCGGAGAACATTTCATCATCGCGGTAGTCAGAAATATCTCTGAACGTAAAGAGGCTGAAATAAATCTGGCGGCTCAAAATGAGCGGCTGGCCGTAACTTTACGCAGTATTGGCGATGGAGTTATTACCACAAATATCTCCGGCAATATCGTCCTGCTCAATAAGGTTAGTGAAGAACTTACGGGATGGAGTAATGACGAGGCTGTGGGCAGACCCCTGCTGGAAGTCTTTAATATTATCAATGCAGAAACAAGGGCGGCCTGCGAAAATCCAGTCATTAAAACAATCAATAGTGGACAGATTATCGCTTTGGCCAATCACACAGTTCTGGTGGCAAAAGATGGTACGGAACGGAACATTGCCGACAGCGGCGCCCCCATTATGGATACCGAGAGTAAGGTTATAGGAGTGGTTCTGGTATTCAGAGATATTACCGACCAACTCAAGACCGAGAAAGAGCTGCTGAAGGCGAAAAAGCTCGAGTCAGTCGGTGTTCTTGCCGGAGGTATTGCCCATGACTTTAACAATATCTTAACAGCCATCTTAGGCAATATAAATTTAGTCCTTGTTGATGAAGGGTTACCGAAGGGTTCAAGAAAGCTTTTGGTGGAGGCGGAAAAGGCCTCAATCCGAGCCAAGGATCTCACGCAGCAGCTACTGACCTTCTCCAAGGGCGGTACCCCGGTTAAAGAGACCGCCGCCCTTGAGGCCATTATTAGAGACTCTGCGAATTTTGTTTTACATGGCAGTAACACCGCTTGCCGAGTTGATATTCCAGACAATCTGCTACTCGTTAATATTGATAAAAGCCAAATCAGTCAGGTCATCCAGAACATTGTCATGAACGCGAGTCATGCCATGTCTACTGGTGGTAACATTACGATTAGTTGTCAAAATGTTTCAGCCGCCGATGTCCCGCTTGATTCTGCCTCGGCGGCAAAGAGGATGTTTGTCAAAATTTCGATTCAAGACGAGGGCATCGGTATGGCTGCCAAAGTAATTGAAAAAATATTTGATCCATATTTCTCTACCAGACAAACAGGAAGCGGGCTGGGCCTGGCTATAGCTCATTCCATTATCAACAAGCACGACGGTTATATCTCAGTGGAATCCCAGCCGGGAGTCGGTACCACCTTTACTATTTACCTACCAGCCGCAGAACCAGGAGAAGTTAACAATAAAAAGGCGGCTGAAGCGCAAAAAACACCAGCAAAGGCGAAAATACTGTTCATGGATGATGAAGAAATGGTGTGCACAGTAGCACAGGCAATGCTCACCAAACTGGGCCATATCGTAAAACTTTCAAAGGATGGCGCGGAAGCCGTCGGGCTTTACAAAGCAGCTATTGAAGATAATAATATTTTTGATATAGTTATCTTGGACTTGACTATCCCGGGTGGTATGGGCGGTAAAGAGGCCGCCCAAAAAATTATTGCCCTTAACAAGGATGCCAAAATCATAGTTTCCAGCGGCTATTCCAATGATCCGGTCATGGCAAATTTTACTGATTTCGGTTTTTGCACCGCAATTGTGAAGCCCTACCAGCTGCAGGAACTATCCAAATCTATCAACAGGGCCATTCAATTAGGGGAGAAGAACTTGTAAGCGCTCAACAAACCACACTCTTGACTTTATAACCTCTCGAAATGTAAGCGCTCCATGAACAATGTATTAAGCAGCGCAAGCCCTTGACTATTTACTTAAAAACACCATACATATTTTGATAAATCCTGATAATTTCACAACCATAACCCATGATTCAATGCCGGAATACCGGCGCCACTTAAACGCCGCATCTCAGGCCGCCTCCGACTACAGCTTTGTAAATATATGGGCCTGGGCGCAAGAATACGGTCTGACCTGGGCCTGGGATAATGATCTGGTCTGGCTACGCCAGAGTCTGCCCTATCCCGCCTATTGGGCGCCGATGGGGAACTGGGAAGCCGTTGACTGGCAATCCCGGCTGTCGGAACTTACCGAAAGGCTGCCCATTATCCGGGTTCCAGAAAAACTGGCCAGGCTCTGGCAGAGTCAGGCAGCCCACATTATAACCGGGGAGGAGGCAAGAGAACATTGGGATTACATCTATGACAGCAGCGAATTAATCACTCTGAAGGGCAGAAAATTCCATAAAAAGAAAAATCTGCTGAACCAGTTTAAGAGTAAGCATGACTGGCATTATATCCCTATGGAACAACCCTTTGTCGACCAGGTTTTAAAGATGCAGTTAAACTGGTGCACATGGCGCAATTGTGAGGCCTCAGCCGGTCTGGCAGCCGAGGACAGAGTAATCAGCAAGGTTCTCCATGATTACGCCACCCTGCCTGATCTCCTGGGCGGCATAATCATGGTAAATGAGTTTGATGTCGCGGCCTTTGTCGTTGCCGAGGTTATTCGTCCAGATACCCTGATCATCCATTTTGAAAAGGGCATGGGGGGCTATAAAGGCATATATCAGGCCATCAACCAGATGTTTTTAGCAGCTAATCCGGAATTTATTTTTGTAAACCGAGAACAGGATCTCGGCAATGAGGGTCTGCGCAAGGCCAAAATGTCTTATAATCCGGTTAAGTTTATTAAAAAATATACCTTTAAGTGGCTGAGGCATAATTCCTGACAACGTAGTCAGCCCCCCAGGCAATGGTCTCGGCCCTTATTTGCCCCTACAAACAATGTTTTTCGTCATCATCCAATTCGTCTGTATCGGATTGATTTTACTGCCCTTCGGCCCCATCGTCCACCCGTACGGCCTTCTGGTAAGTCTCCCTGGCCTTGCCCTGGCCTGGGCCGCCATAGGTCAGGTACGCCGCATGGGGCCAGGCCGCTTTAACATCCGCCCTGTTCCAAGAAAGAACAGTATCCTGGTCACCAACGGCGTATATAGTTATATCCGCCATCCAATGTACAGCAGTGTCTTGTTATCCATGTTGGGGCCTGTGGTTATGTACTGGCACCTGACCAACACGGTGATTTATGCCGCCTTGCTTATCAATTTGTTAGCCAAACTGCACTACGAAGAGAGCCTCTGGCTACAGAGAGATCCGCAATACCGCAGTTATTGCCGCCACACCAAACGTCTAATCCCTTTCATCTACTAAATTAATAAAAGAGAGGGCAACCACAGGGGGTTGCCCCTACAGATAAAATTAAATTTTTCATGCCCACTCCAGCGTATAATTATGCTAAAATCAATGGTAACTGTTCAGCTATACCCTAACAGAGCAGTTACACTTATAGTTACTACAAAAAGATGAGGTATAGAAGATGCGCTGGTATGACAAATACGAAAAGCTGGGACGCCATATAGACGCGATGAAAGATATGGAAAGCAAACGCCGGGACACTCTGCTGCAGGGGATAATGGCCATTATCCGCCGCCACAGTCCTGATCTTTTAGAAAATTTTATCCTTGAATTCCCCCTGGATAATTCCCGCCAGCGCTGGTATGATCGTGACCCTTATCTCTGGTTAACCATCAACGGCCTCCAGCATGGCAGGCCGGATCTCCTGGAAACCATCGCCCTCTATATGGCGGAAGAGGAGGAGGTCGCAAATCAGGCGGACAGCAGTATCCCCACTGATACCGCCAACCCCGTTACCTGGTGAGGCGGCGATATTTAATGCGGTGCGGCTGGCTGGCATCCACCCCATAACGCCGTTTATAATCGGCCTCATATTCCGAGTAATTACCATCAAACCACACCACCTCACTATCGCCCTCAAAAGCCAGGATGTGAGTCGCGATACGATCAAGAAACCAGCGGTCATGACTGATAACCACGGCGCATCCGGCAAAATTCTCCAGGGCCTCTTCCAAGGCCCGCAGAGTATTAATATCTAAATCATTGGTGGGCTCATCGAGAAGTAGAACATTACCGCCTTCCTTCAGCATACAAGCAAGATGCACCCGGTTGCGCTGCCCGCCGGACATCAGTCCCACCTTCTGCTGCTGAGTCCGACCGGAGAAATTAAACCGTCCCACATAGGCCCTGGAATTAACCTCACGATCACCAAGCATTATAGTATCCAGACCGCCTGAAATAACCTCCCAGATGGACTTTTCCGGATCAAGATCATCCCGGCTTTGATCCACATAGGATAACTTAACCGTCTCACCCAGCCTGATTGTCCCGGAATCCGGTTTTTCCGCGCCGCAGATCATCTTGAACAGGGTACTCTTACCCGCCCCGTTGGGCCCGATAACCCCGACAATGCCGCCAGCGGGCAGAGAAAAATTTAAGTCAGCCAGCAACAGTTTATCACCAAAGGCCTTACTGACATGTTCGGCCTCTATAACCAGCTTACCAAGCCGGGGGCCGGGCGGAATAAAGATTTCCACATCCTCAAGACGTTCCTGCCGTCCTTGATTCAATAAATCTTCATAGGATTTAATTCTGGCTTTGGCCTTGGCATGCCGCCCTTTGGGGCTCATCTTAATCCACTCCAGCTCCCGCGCCAGGGTCTTCTGACGGTTGGACTCATGTTTCTCCTCCTGGCTCAGACGCTTTTGCTTCTGTGCCAGCCAGGAGGAATAGTTCCCCTTCCAGGGAATGCCGCGGCCCCGATCCAGTTCCAGAATCCAGCCCGCGACATTGTCCAGGAAATAGCGGTCATGGGTGACGGCAATTACCGTCCCTTTATATTGCTGAAGATGATGCTCCAGCCAGGCAACGGTCTCAGCATCGAGATGATTGGTCGGTTCATCTAAGAGTAGAATATCCGGTTCCTGTAGGAGCAGACGACAGAGGGCCACCCGCCGTTTCTCACCGCCAGACAAGACCTTGACAATGGCATCCGGTGGCGGGCAGCGCAGGGCGTCCATGGCCATTTCCAGCCGCGAATCAAGCTCCCAGGCGTTTAGATGATCGAGCTTTTCCTGCACCTCACCTTGGCGCTCAATGAGACCGTTCATCTCATCATCGTTCATAGGTTCGGCAAATTTATCATTGATCCGATTAAACTCGGCGAGAAGATCAACAGTCTCCCGTACCCCTTCTTCCACGGCCTGACGCACCGTGTTCTCTAACTCTAATTCCGGCTCCTGGGCCAGATAACCGATGCTGTAACCAGGAGACAGGTTGATCTCGCCATTAAAATCCTTATCCACCCCGGCCAGAATCCTGAGCAGCGAACTTTTGCCCGACCCGTTCAGCCCCAAAACCCCGATTTTGGCCCCATAAAAATAGGACAGGGATATATCCTTTAAAACAGGCTTCTGATCATAATACTTACTGACCCGCATCATGGAATAGATAATTTTATTCGCCTCTTCCGCCATCTTATATTCCTTCCTTTTTTGTCTTATAAAATCACAAATAACTACACCGTTTTTAACCTAACAAAGTCCACCCGGCAAGACAAGGGCATTAGTGAATAACCAGCTACAGGTGGTGCTCCGCTATTTTAGTGAACATCCGCACCAGACCGGCGCAGAGGGTGAAAATGGATTTAATCTGGAGATTCACTGCACAGCATTCATCAAAAAATATGGTCAATAACGATTCCAGATCATCTTCCGGGGACTGATAACAGATAAGGATAGGGATCTTGGGCAGCGGGTGAAGAATCAGCGCGATATCGGCCTGATACCAATCAACTTCCCGACCGGCAAAAAGTTCGATTATATCTTCCAAGAGATGGGGGTTATCATCCGCCAGTTTACGCAGCGGCGTCTCACAGCGGCTCGTGAACAGACCCTGCCAGTCAATACCGCCCTTTATCTCCCGCAGGGATATCCATCTCCCGGTTATCTCAGCATGACTTTTGCTGGTGATATAGGAGAGGAGCGGGGCCTGCACCCAGGGGTTGATGTGACATTCAGATACTAATGTGCCCCGGCCGCTCACCCTGAAATCCTTGCCCAGGGAGTTAACAATCAGGCAGTTATCTTGTGCAACGGCTCCAATCAACGGCGCCAGGGCCTGTAAATCAATCGAAGAAATCTTATCCTGCAACTTATCCATGAATTCCGCCTGCTCGAACTCCGTGGTTGTGAGCTTGGGAATATGGGCGGATAATTCTCTCCTCAGGGCAGGCTCAAGTTCAGCGCAATCCCGCAACTTCTTTCGGCCCTCAACCACCGCCGCGGCAAAGGCCAGGCAAGAGGGCAACAAGCACTTGCCGCAATTAGTCTTAGGAAGAATTTTATATATTTCCAGGGGGTTGCGCGTATTTTTTCTCATATTGTATATGATTCCGCGGCAAAATATGTGCGAATGGACGATGAAAAATGCGGCTGTGTGCCTCTGAATCCGGGATGCTGCTGAAGTTACATTTTTTTTAATTTTTCCAGATAATCAATTTCAATTTTCTTTACCCGGTTCAAGGTGTCTTCAATTAAACGCCGGTTAAAGGAAATAACATCACCGAGAAAGCCAAGTACCAGAACCTGAAAGCCAATGACCAGCAACGAACTGCCCAGGATCAGGGACTGAATATGACCATCCCCCAACCCCCGGAAATAAAAGCTGAGAAAACGCACCATCGGCACGGCGCCGATGAGCATAATAATGACGCTGATCACAAAAAAATACCTGAGCGGCTGATGCATGGCATACATGCGGGTCATGGTATTGAGCTGATTAATAACGAAACTGGGAATACTCCTGATCAATCGTGATTCACGGGTTTTGGGATTGGTACCCACATGAACACTTGACACGGCAATC
>JAJSAA010000128.1 GCA_024274995.1 Deltaproteobacteria bacterium | reverse complement strand
GGTTATAAATAGCTTAAAATGGATTTCACGCCCCTCATACTCTCTGCCAAACTGGCCCTGGTAAGCACCGTTCTCCTGCTGCTTATTGCCTTGCCGACGGCCTATCTTCTGGTTTTTAAAAACTTCAGGGGCAAATTTTTTATAGAGTCCCTGATTGGCCTGCCATTGGTGGTACCGCCCACAGTATTGGGCTTTTATCTCCTGATAATTATGGGTCCCAGGGGATTTCTGGGCCAGGGCTGGACAGCCTTGACCGGCTGGCCCCTGGCCTTTACCTTTGCGGGTCTGGTGGGGGCCTCATTGGTCCAGGGGTTTCCCTTTGCGGTGCAGCCCATAAAGGCCGCCTTTGAAAAACTTGATCACCGGCTTCTTGAGATGGCCTATGTCCTTGGGCTTACGCCTCTCCAGGCCTTTTTTAAGGTTGTTATTCCCAATACGATTAATGGTCTTGTGGCCGCTGCTATTTTGGCCTTTGCTCATACCATGGGCGAATTTGGCATAATTTTGATGGTGGGCGGCAGTATTCCCGGTAAAACCAAGGTTGCTTCCATTGCGGTTTATGAATACGTCGAGAATCTGCAATATCACGAGGCGGCGGTTATGTCGCTGATTATGATTGGCGTGAGCTACGCTATTTTGCTGGTGGTGAATTATTTAAATGGCAGTCAGGCAAAGGCTCTGTCGCCTGTCTGATTTTGTTAGTGAGATTATTATGCTTGAGGTAAAGATTAAAAAACGAATGCCGGGTTTTGATCTCCAGGTATCTTTTAGCTGTCTGGGCGGTGATATAACTGTTCTCACCGGGCCTTCCGGTGCCGGAAAGACGACGCTTATCAGGATAATGACTGGTCTGACCAAGGCTGATGAAGGTTGTATCGTTCATAATGGTACGGTGTGGTTTGACAGCGCCAGCCGGATAAATTTGCTGCCCCAGCAAAGAAAAGTCGGCTATGTATTTCAGGAGCATACTCTCTTTCCGCATCTCACTATTGCCGGTAATATTAATTTGATTAGTAATGACAGAGCCGAGACTGATCGCCTGCTGGTATTGTTCAAGATCAGACATATTGCCGCCAGCCGACCCGCTCAGGTGTCCGGCGGTGAGAGACAGCGGGCCGCCTTTGCCCAGGCCCTGGCCCGGAAGCCGGAGGTTTTGCTTCTTGATGAGCCCTTTTCCGCTCTCGATATAACCACCAGAGGGCGTCTGCAGGAGGAACTGCTCAAGCTGAAAAGAAAACTGTCCATCCCCATCGTCCATGTTACTCATGATCCGAATGAGGCCAGGTTGCTTGCCGATTGCACGGTTGAGATCAACCGGGAGTTTGCGGCGGCCGCCCCCGTGCCTTCGGTAGGTGAAAGAAATGCCCCCGGCCGCTGTTGGCCCCGAATAAACCAGCTCTTGGATAAGGCCGGGGCCTATTAATCTTGTAGAGACAAGGCAGCAATAATATTATGAAAGGATTAATTGATACCACATTAAGAGAGGGCGCTCAAACCACGGGTATATCATTTTCCATGGCTCAAAAGCGCGCTGTTGTTCAGGCTCTGGTTAGAACCGGGATTGAGGAGATAGAGCTTGGTATCGCCACTCCCCTTGACCCAGACCTGCCAAGGCTCATGGCCGGTTGCCGGGCTGAATATTGCCATACCTCATTCTCGCTCTGGAGTATGTGCCGCCGTAGCGATATTGAATATGCCGCCGCCCTGGAGCCGGATATTTTATCACTTTCTATTCCGGTATCCGACCTTCATATCTTTAAAAAGTTGCGTAAATCACGGGGCTGGGTCTTGCGTACCCTGCGGGAAGCTCTTGCCTGGACTAAGGAGTGTGGAATCAAGCGTCTCTCGCTGGGGCTTGAGGACGCCAGCAGGGCTGAGGCCGGTTTTTTGACCGAGGTGATGGATGCCGCTGTTGAGGGTGGAGTTTCCCGGCTTCGGTTTGCCGACACTGTGGGCATTGCCTCGCCGCTCACCATTATCAATCTATTCAAACACGCCAGAGCCGATTATGATCTTGAACTTGGTGTCCACACTCATAATGATTTTGGTATGGCTACCGCTAACTGTCTGGCGGCCCTGGAGGCTGGCGCTGACTGGGCCGATGTCACCATCATGGGGCTTGGGGAACGGGCGGGTAACGCCAGATTGGAGGAGGCGGCCGCTTATCTGGCTCTCCAGAAGGGCCGCCATTACCGGACAGAGTGTCTGCGTGAGCTGAGCGCCTTGCTCAGTGAAATTATCAGTGAGCCTGTTCCAGCCCGCCAGCCGGTAATCGGCCGGGATATCTTTACCTGTGAGACCGGTCTTCATATTCAGGGCTTGGAGCGGGATCCCGAGACTTATGAACCTTATCCGCCGCACAAGGTGGGAGCCGTGCGTCGTCTGCTCTATGGCCGTAAAATAGGGCGGCATAATCTTCGTCAGCGCCTTCTAAACCTGGCCT
Organism: Deltaproteobacteria bacterium; assembly: GCA_024274995.1. Lineage (GTDB taxonomy): Bacteria > Desulfobacterota > Desulfobulbia > Desulfobulbales > VMSU01 > JAADIV01. The sequence continues at coordinate 2,349 of JAJSAA010000128.1, read as the reverse complement.
GCCCCCCCCCGTTTGATAATATAAACGAACTCCTGGGCCAGGTGCGGGACAAGGCCGCCAGCTTAGGCAGACCCCTGGAGGATGCTGAGCTAATGGCTTTGTGCCGGCAGGAGGTTGCATGACCATTTGTCTGTCGGCGTATAAACGGGGTGTACGCACTGCAAAACAATCGGGAACATCAAATAAAATCCATTTTGAAAACGATTTTGTCCCATGGCTTTTGGGGATTGATTGGATTGAGCGTGGGGTGGATTGTGGTAGAGACAAGGCATGCCTTGTCTCTACAGGTCATTTGTCTTCCGCAATGCCGTATTTTTTTATCCGGTAGCCAATTTGTCTCTGGGTAAGTCCTAGTTCCCTTGCCGCCCTGGCCTGTACCCAGCCATTTCTGATTAAGGTGCTTTCCACAAGTTCACGCTCCATAGCACTTAAAGATGTGGCTGGCCGGGCGGGAGCCAGGGGCTGGTTGGGGGGCGGTTCGGATGTGGGAACCAGGGGCTGGTTGGCAGTCTGCGGTATTGTCTGCGGTTCGGCCAGCATATATGAGGGAAAATCGCTGATCTTGACCCAGTCGCCGACCGTCATAATCACTAAGCGCTCCACCAGATTTTGCAACTCTCTGACGTTGCCGGGCCAAGAGTAGTCTTTTAGGAAATTAACTATTTCCCTCGACAGGCGCAGATGGCGTTTATTCCGTTCATTGCTTTCCCGCAGGAAAAAGTCGGTAAGCAGCGGGATGTCCTCCCGGCGTTCCCGTAGTGGCGGCAGTAGGACAGGTACCACGTTAAGCCGGTAATAGAGGTCGGCCCTGAAATTACCACGGCTGGCGGCCGCTGCCAAATCAACATTAGTGGCAGCGATAATCCTGACATCAACGGCTATTGTGCGATTCCCGCCCAACCGCTCAAATTGTTTTTCCTGTAAAACTCGTAATAACTTGGCCTGCAGATTCAGGGGCAACTCACCTACCTCGTCTAAGAAAAATGTGCCGTGATCTGCCAGTTCAAACTTGCCCTGTTTAAAGGAGGTGGCCCCGGTAAAGGCCCCTTTTTCGTGACCGAGAAGCTCGCTTTCAAGCAGATGTTCCGGTAGGGCGGCGCAGTTAACCTTAATAAAGGGGCAGTCAGCCCGGGGGCTGGCCTGGTGGATGGCCCGGGCAACTAACTCCTTGCCTGTTCCTGACTCCCCAAGCAGAAGCGCCGTCGCTGCACTGGGGGCTACCCGGTCTATGAGCCGGAACACCTCGTTCATGACCTTGCTCTGACCGATAATATTATGGCGGTTGTAGCGTTTGTTAAGCTCGGCTTTCAGAGAGCGGTTCTCTTCGACCAGTATCTCCTCCTTCAGCCTCAGTGTCTTGTCAAGTTCCAGAAACTGGGCGATAAGGGTGGCGACCACGGTAATAAACTGGACATCCTCTTCAAAGGAAATCTTGGACTCAAATATCCGGTCAACGGTGAGAACTCCCACCGGATCATCACGCAGAATAACCGGCACCCCGATAAAGGCGATGCGATCCTTGGTGATCCCGCTCCGGGACTGAGTGCGGTTCAGAAAGAGGGGTTCACTGGTGATATCGGGTACGACAAATGGAAAGCGGCTGCGAAATATCTTGCCGCATACCCCCTCGTCCAACCGGTATATACCCCGTTTTTTTTCCTGCTCTGTCATGCCGTAACTGGCCTTGATCGTCAGGCGTTTACCGGTGGCATCAAGCATGAAGAGGGTTGCTCTTTCCATATGCATGGTATCGTGCAGGATTTGGAGAATCTCTGACAGGGCGCTATCAAGTTCGGCGGCGGCCCCTACTAACTGCGCGATTTCGCAGAGGGCCTGAACCTCCATGGACTTTATGGCCGCTACCTGCCTTATACGTTCGTAATCAAGGCTGTCCAGTCTTATTGCTTTCATGATTTTATTGGTGGTCGCAAGTTGTAATTATTCAGCAACGGCCGGGAAAAACTCTCAATTCATAACCGTCACCTTATAGTTGTTTCAAAAGTAATATATACTTTCGCTTATGTATAATTCATGAAATTAATAAAGCAAGCTGCGTACCGATAATGGCTGGAGTTGTAACTTCCTTTGATCCTGGTTGGTTGCTTGGGCTGTAACCCTTGCAGAATAAGGGGTTGCGACTGGGGGCTTTTGGAAAAAATAATCAGAAGGGATAATGGCTATTGTGTAATTAATTATATATGACAAAAATGTTTAATAGTATTGCTTAAATGTGACTTTTTGGTGATAACTGCCTCATGCGGATGGGGGGCTGGGCGGCAGCTCAATTTTAGAGAACACAAAGTTGTTGACCTCCTGGCCGATTGCCAGGATTTGAACGATTTCTTCTTT
>JAJSAA010000127.1 GCA_024274995.1 Deltaproteobacteria bacterium | reverse complement strand
GCCGGTCGGATTGTGGACGGTGAAGATATCCGTGGCCTCAAATTTACCGGCTAATTCCCCGGTGTCTTTAATTAGAAAGAACTCAGACGGGTCTTTAATCGGGCCGTTTCTAACAATATAGGGGGAGTCGAGGTTGGTGTAATACTCGTTCTCAGCCCCGTTCAGACGGTGCATGTTGTCGGTATCCCGCCAGTCGGCCATGGAGTCGATGATAGTGTCAATTCGTACATCATCGGTCCCCGGTTCCAGGCCCAGTTCGTAGGTTAGAAAAAGACGCATGAGTCCGGGGGGGGCGTGGTTTAAATCAATTTTACCGGATTCGTTGCTTACATAATAGGTAACCCGGCCCGTGGGGAGAAACAGGGCATATTTATAACCCTGGTAAAATTTATCCCAGTCCTCCTCCGGCCCCAGATCGACCGGGGTATCCAAGGGGCGGTCTAACAGCCGGAATAACCCCAGATTTATCCCGGCTTCGGCCAGAAAATGACCAACGGCGCGCGATTTTATATTATGGGAGATTTTTAATTCGGTGCTGGTCAGCATGATGAGCTGGGAGGCCAGAACGCTGGCCAGAAGCATAACCAGAATCACCACCACGAGGGCAAAACCATTCTGCCCCGCCACCCTCCCTAAGCGCTTGTTAATTATTAGATTAGCAGACATTATTACTTTTTGTCCAGCTTCAGGGTCATAAAAGCATTATTTTCACTTGCAACCAGGGATAATTGATAGAAGGCACCCTTGGCCATTATGTCATCGTCGGCCTCTGTCGCTCCGTTGTTCAGTTGCTCTGGGCTTAACAACTGCTGTTCAAAGTTTAGAGAATTAACTAAGAGAGCGGTACGCTCCTTATCCAGGCGGGCGATATTACGGCTTGAGAGGGAGAAGCTCTGGAGAATGGCCACATAGGCCATCCCCATAATTACCACTGCCACCAGAATTTCTATGAGGGTAAAGCCTTTATTTCGCATTTTCCTGTAATTTGCTCAGCGCCTTATCATCGGCACACTTGGGGACTATGCTGTAATTTTGTCCCTCGTAGGTAATATCGACCTCGGGGCCGCTATCCTGGTCATAGGTCACCGCGAAGGAACTTACATTACGGGATAAAATGGTCATTTCATCAAAATCAGGCACGTATTTATCATAGGGGTAATCCGTATTATAATAATCACGTTTCTCGGTGTAATATATGGCCTGTTCGCTGCTGTTATAACGATATATGGCCAGCACGATCCCGGCATTCTCATAGATATAAGGGTTGCGGGTGACAATCCGAAATATGTCATCATCGCTGGAGATGAGTAACTTTTTGGTCTTATAGTCATAGACGGCGCTGCTGATCTGGCTCTTGAGCAGATTCAGGAGGCCGTATTCTCGTTCCATGGCCAGCACCCGGCGGCTACCCTGGGCGGAGAATTTGATCCCCACGTTCAATACCGAATAGAGCATAACCGAGACCATGGCCAACAGCAGAACGGCGACGAGGAGCTCAAAGAGGGTGAAACCTTGTTTTTTAATCCCCATTATCCACATCCAAAACAGGCAGTCCGGAGAGGGAGTCGATAATAATCTTCTCGCTGCGATCGCCCTTGGTAAAAGATATAGCGGCGGGTGTGGCGTGACCGTCCGGGGAGAATTTTATAATTTCCGGTTCGAGACTTATGGTATCGTCGGCCGTGAGCCTCAGATCGCGCTCCTCCTGCACGGCCCCCTCGTCAAGGCGCAGGTTGTTATTGTCTGGATTCAGGGTCATAATTACGGCCCGGCCATTGGTCACCGCCTTGAGGCGGGCGTAGCGGACTGCCGCCATTATCCGGCCGCTCTGCTTTCTAAAGGCCAGGGAATTCATGAAGCGTCCCACCGAAGGGCCTGCCACCCCGGCCAGAATACCCATGATTATCATGACCACCAGGAGCTCCAGGAGTGAAAACCCCTTGGGATCAGCGCCTTTTTTTTTAACCGGCAATATCATTAATACTCAGAATAACCGTCAGCATGGAGATGACCACATAACCAGCCACCAGGGCGATCATCAGGATAAAGGCCGGTTCGATCATGGCGATCAGGCGTTTGATGCGCAGGCGCAGTTCCTGCTCGTAATGCTCGGCAATCTCGCCGCATACCTCGCCGACGCTGCCTGATTCTTCGCCAATAGCGAGGAGATCCACGGCGAGGTCAGGGAAGAGTCCCCCCTGCAGCTTAGGGGCAATACGCTGCCCCTCCTTCAGGGCGCGGGTGGCCTTTTGCAGTAATCTTTGATATTCAATATTTCCGGCAACCCCACTGCATATCTTCAGGGCGACAGCGAGATGGACACCGTTTTTGACCAGCACCTCCAGGGTGCGGAAGATGCGGGTGGTCTCCAGATCCCGGATAAAGCTGGAAATAAGGGGCAGGGTGATGGACTTTTCGTCCCAGATTCTCCGGCCTTGGGGGCTCTTGATAAAATACACCAGCCCGATAATGGGGGTGCTGAGCGCCAGAAGGGCCAGAAAAATATGGTTCGAGAGAAAGGCGGAGGCCTCCATCATAATCTTGACGTTTAAGGGCAGTTTGTGGCCCATGCCCTGGAAGAGCACCTGAAAACGGGGCAGGATGGTGGTCACTAATATACCGATGGCGACTACCCCCACCATGAGCAGGATGAGGGGGTATATGGAGGCCGATACGACATATTGGCCCAGCTCCTGAAAGGTCTTCTGGTAGTCGGCAATCCGGGCCAGCATACTGGGCAGGATACCGCCTTCCTCACCGGCTCGGGCAATGCTGACGTACATGGAAGAAAACATCGGGTAGTCGGACAGGGCCTCGGACAAGGATTTACCCTCTGTCCGTTTACGTTCAATCTCGGCGGTAAACTTTTTAAAGGCTGGTTTCTGGCTGTTCTGCCGCATGGTGCGCAGAGCGGCATCAAGGGAGAGTCCGGCCTTTAAGAGCAAGGCTATCTGGGTGGTAAAAAAATCAATATCGGCCTTGGTGAGTTTATCCTTCCGAAAGGCCGCCATGGAGAAATGGAATGATTTACTCTCGTGATGGAGCTTTATTTCCAGGGGACGCAACCCCTTGTCCAACAGGCTGCGGGCGGCGCTTTGTTTATCTAATTCGTCAATGACCCCCTTGTTGAGCTTGTTGGTGTTGTCTAAGGCGGTGTAGTTAAATAGACTCATGCATGGCACTCCTCGTTACCCGCATAACCTCGGAGAAGGTGGTGGTTCCCGCCCTGACCTTTTCCAGGCCGTCCTTGAACATGGTCTGGAAGCCCTCTGCCTCGGCGATTTTCTGGAGGTCGATGAGGTCATTGCCCCGGGATATGCCCTTGCCCATGTTTTCGCTGATGGGCAGGAATTCATAGACCCCGATCCGGCCGATAAACCCGGTATCGGAGCAGGTTGGGCAGCCTTCACCCTTATACATTAAAAAATCATCTCCAGCGGGCTTGTAATCGGTATATTCCGAGAGATATCCCTTCTTTACCCTGCATTTCCGGCAGATCCGGCGCACTAAACGCTGGGCCAGAATGGCCCTGAGCGATGAGGAGATAAGAAACCGCTCCACCCCCATGTCAATCATCCGGGCCACCGCTGAGATAGCATCATTGGTATGCAGGGTGCTGAAGACCAGATGGCCGGTGAGTGATGACTGGACTGAAATTTCGGCCGTCTCCAAGTCACGGATTTCACCCACCATGATGACATCCGGATCCTGACGGACGATGGAGCGCAGCCCCTTGGCAAAGGTCAGGTCAATCTCCGGTCGTACCTGAATCTGGTTGACGCCTCGGAGCTGATATTCCACCGGATCTTCCAGGGTGATAATCTTGTTGCTGCCCGAGTTGATCTGGTTCAAGGCGCAATAGAGGGTAGTGGTTTTACCGCTGCCGGTGGGGCCGGTAACCAGAATAATGCCGTCCGGCAGAGAGATAACCTTGCGGAATGATTTTTCCAGGCCGGCCGGCATGCCCAGCTGGCTCATCTCGATGATGATATTTTCCTTTTCCAGGATACGGATAACCACGCCTTCACCATAGATGGTAGGCATGGTCGAGACCCGCAGGTCAATTTCCTTACCGGAGATCCGCAGGGATATTTTACCATCTTGCGGAATGCGGCGTTCAGCGATGTCTAAACCGGCCAGGAGCTTGGTGCGGGAGACAATGGCGGCCTGCATGGACAGGGGAGTGATCTCATATTCATGAAGAATGCCGTCAACGCGGAAGCGGATATGAAAGCCCTCATCAAAGGGTTCCATGTGAATATCACTAGCCCGCCGCTTGACCGCCGTGTCGATCATGGTGTTGACATATTTGATGACCGGGGCCTCGGAGGCCATGTCTTTTAGTTTGTCGATGTCCGCTTCATCGGTGCTTAAGGTCTTGTCGCCGATCTCGTCGGTGGAGAGATTGTAATGTTCCCTGGTAATATTTTTCATCATCGTTTCCGGAGCCACCTGGACGCTGAAGGTCTCGGGAAACAATAATTCAGCGGTGGAGAGAACATCGCCGTCCAGGGGATCGTTCACCACCATGATGTACGTTTCACCGCGCTTGAGCATGGCGAAGAGATGTTCGCGGTGAAACATCCGGGAGACGGTAATGGGTAGGAATTCATCGGCTGGATCCGGTTTGTAGACCTCAATACCCACCTGTTCGGCCAGGGTTTCCACCAGGTCATCTTCGCTGATGAAGCCCAGGGAGATTAGAATCTCGCCCAGTCCCTGGGGGACGGTTTCCATATGGGCCAGAGCCCGCTCCACCTGATTCTGCTGTACCTTGCCCTTGCGAACCAGGAGTTCGCCTAACAGCTCTTTTTTCTTGAAAAAAACCGTGTTTCGTATCATCTACGGCCCTCAATGGCATCCTGTAGCTGGTCGGCGAGACGGCGGTCTAAGTGTTGCAGCCATTCATATTCCTGTCGGGCGGCCCGCCAGTTACCCTGCACGGCATAAACAATGCCGAGATTAAGATGGGCTCGGGCGAATTTTGGTTCAATATCCAGGGCCTCTTTGAAGGCCGTCTCCGCTGCCGGCCAGTCATCCATTTCTACCAGGGTACGGCCCAGTTCAAAATGGGCGAAGGCGAAGTTCGGTTGCAGTTTAACCGCCTCCCGCAGGGTATTAAGGGATTTTTGCAGGTGGCCCAGTTCCCGCCAGCTCACGGCGAGGTTACATCTGACCAAGGCGTCAGCCGGCCGCAGTTGGGCGGCCCGGCTTAGGGCTTGAGCCGCCTCTATCAGTTGTCCTGTCTTGTGGAGGCTGGTACCCAGCAGATCATGGGCGTGGCCGTGATTGGGGGAAAGTTCTGTCAGGCGTTTGTAGGTTGCGGCGGCCTCCTGCCAATGGCCCATTATGCTGTGGCAATAACCAATGTGGAGGAGGGAATCAAGATGATCCTGGTGGCGCTGCCAATCTTGCGTAAAGAGTGAGAGGGCCGTCTCATAGTCGCCAGCGAGAAAGGCGCATTTGCCCTCGAGAGCCATCTCCTGGCCAATATATGCTTTTTTTGAGGCCATTCTGTTCATTTTACGAAAAAAACAAGTTAGTTAGTAACTAATATCCTAACCGGTGGCGAAAATCCCGGCGTTTATTGTAAAAGTAACTGTTCAGGTAAGCGCAGACTCCGAGATGGGGTGCAGCTGAATAGTTACCATATTTTATAATCACCATTTAATCAGGCCTTTGTCAAGCCGCTAAAGAACAAAAGCGAATGCTGCCGGAATTTTCAGGGGCAGCTCATTACGGCCCCAATATCTAATATCTAATATATGAAATGCAGAAAGACCTTTACCCCCAGGTTTCGCAGCCGGGCGTGGAGATTACGGAAGGCGGTAATGGGGTCGGCATAACCCAGGTTAACAAGATAGCGCTGCTGGCCCTCTAAGGGGGTCAGGTCGTTAAAGCTTATTTTGTTGGGGCGTACCTCCGCCCCCTCATTGAACCAGCGTTGAAAACCTTGCTCAATACGGGGCATATTCTCCGGTGCCGCTTCACTACAGTCTAAAAATATTTCCACGTCCATGGTTATCTGTCTACTGCCAGAATTTTATAAATGGCGTCCTTGTACTGCTCCAGGGCGTTCAGGTACTGGTCGTTCATCTGCTCCATGACTTTTTGCCATTCCTTTTGGAATTCTGGGTGTTGGGCCGGGCTGATATTCATCTGCATTCCGGTCTGCTGGGCCAGGTTCTGCTGAAGCTGGCTCGTCTGCGCGGCAAAATTATCCTCTAATTGTTGGCGTAATTGTTTTTTATGATCCTGGTAGCGGGCGAGGATATTTCTGATCTCGCCAGTTATTCCCCCTAATTCCGTTCTGGTGTCCTGGGCCAGGGCTATTATACCGCTCAGAGCCCCCTCCCAGGCTGGTGTACCGTCATCCTCATGGCGGGGCAGGTTGATATTACGCATAAATGAGCTGATGAGTCCCTGGCGGAAGGCCTCTGCGGCCGCCCCCTGATATGTACTCATCAGGGCGGCGAGATCCACGGCTCCCCCGGCGACAAATTCACCGCCGGCCTTCATTCCGGCCCGCCGGGCCTCCTCGTTGTCATCGCCGTCAGCGGCCCCTTCACACATGCGGGCCGCCCGGGCCATTACCATTTCCATTGTACTCTTAATTTCGGCCATAATTATTCTCCGTTATTTCATACTTGAGTAAAAGTCATCTTTGGGATACATTTTAACGCTCTTGAGAAAGATATAAAAGGATAATAATTATGCGTGTCGCAATGTATTACAATAACAGCGATATCCGCCTGCAAGAGCTGCCCCGGCCGCGGATTGGAGCCGGTGAACTACTGGTTAAAATTGAGGCATCCGGGATCTGCGGTAGTGATGTCATGGAGTGGTATCGGCGTGATAAGGCCCCCCTCGTGCTGGGGCATGAGATCGCCGGTGAAGTGGTGGAGGCCGGGACTGGAGCCGGTTTTGAGCCTGGTGACCGGGTTGTCGCCACCCATCATGTTCCCTGCCAGACCTGCCCCCGTTGTCTGTCTGGTCATGAAACGGTTTGCGATCTACTCATGAGCGGCACCCATTTTGATCCAGGCGGCTTTGGTGAATATGTGCGGTTGGCGGCAGTTAATGTTGAGCGTGGTACCTGGAAACTCCCCGCTCATCTGAGCTATGAGGCCGCCACCTTTGTTGAACCGCTGGCCTGTGTTCTGCGGGGGCAGCGGCGAGCGGGGCTGGTGGCAGGGAGCAGCGTTCTGGTTCTGGGCAGCGGTATCTCCGGGCTGCTGCATGTTCATCTGGCGGCCATGAGCGGGGCCGGATTGGTGGCCGCCACCGATTTCAGCGCTTTTCGTCTGCGGGCGGCAGAAAGATTCGGGGCCAATTTTACCCTGCGGGCTGACGCGGATGTCCCGGCCCTCTTCCGAGAGCGGAACCAGGGCCGGGGGGCTGATCTGGTAATTGTCTGCGCCGGGGCTACGGCGGCTGTGCTGCAGGCCATGGCCGCCGTGGGCCGCGGCGGCACTATTTTACTTTTTGCCCCCACCATGGAGGGTGTTACTCTGCCCATTTCTGTGAACGATCTCTTCTGGCGCCGGGATGTAACCATGACCACCACTTACGCCGGCGGTCCCTGTGACTGCGTTGCGGCTCTTAAGCTTATCAGCAATGGCCGCTTGCGGGTTGAGGAGATGATTACCCATCGTTTCGGTCTGGCTGATACCGTGGAGGGGTCAAAACTGGTGGCAGCGGGCGGTGATTCCATCAAGGTGATTATCCATCCGCAGGAATAAAGGTGCAATACAAGAAACTAAATTGAATGTCGAATGTCGAATTACGAAGTCTACTTCTTCTTCTTAATTATTCAAAATATAGTACAAGGGAGAAAATTATGCCGGAGCCGGATAAGGAAGGAAAACAATTTCATCAGGATGTTCCCATGTCGAAGGAAGGATTTTTCCTCAAGGGCTGTAATTCACTGGATTGGGGGATGAAAAATCGTCTGGCCCGGATCTTTAACCCCAAAAGCGGCCGGACGGTGATG
>JAJSAA010000126.1 GCA_024274995.1 Deltaproteobacteria bacterium | reverse complement strand
CAGAGTATGACAACCGGAGAACTGGCAGCCATGCGTGGAACCATCCAGAATGAACCTTCAAAGGTTGATCGTGAAGCCTTTAAAGCTGAATGGCAGAAAAGGGTAAAAAGTATGACTCCGGATGAGCGGACTCAGTATGTTGGAAAACCTGAAGGAGTCACTGCGGATACCGCCCAGAAGAGTGCGGAAAAACTCGATGATATGATGAAGAGCGCCGATAAAGATAAATAACGGTTGACGAATATTGGTGAACTTGTAAAAAGTCTCGGGATGGCTAAGTGAAAAGTTTGATATACAATGTGGTGGATCGGACTTTTTGTGATGCCGTCAAAATTTGGGCTGAGATGGGCTGGAAGTGGTAAACGCTTTTACTTCCCCTGGCGTTTGCCGCAACCTTCCTGTCTTGGCTTGAATTGAACTCCTGCTTTGTTCATTTATAGTGTTTTTGTACCCATCCTCTTATCCAGGGACTTTATGTCTCCAGCAATTTCCCGGCTGAAATCTGCTATGGTTTCACTAAGCGCCTCCGCCAATGATCTGTAATCCCGCCCTTTTGGCCGCACGGTTATATGTGTGGTTCTCTCCGTTAGTTCCGTTTTTCCCCTGCCGTTTATAATGCTCCAGCGGGCCAGCAGTACTGCATTTCCGGCTGGATTTTTTTCAAATTGAATAATATTTATTACCACCTGATAATCTACTGAGCCTGACTGCGGCCAGGGGTAGAGCTTAACCTGAGCGGTGCTTAGCAGAATAGATAGATTTTCCGCTGTCACCTGAGCAATGTTAATTTTAAGCTGCTCCGCCCAGTTATGGAATTCAGCGATCCGCAGCGCGTTGCGGCTGGAGCGGGTGACTATCTGAGGCCGATCAAGGTATTCAGGGATGTTGACCGGGCCGATTCCCAAGGTAAGTTCTGCTTTTTTCATTTGGCTGCCGGCCGCTGTCCGGGGCAATGAACTTAATAAATAAAACCGGGTGTCTTGAGTTGCGGCACAGCCTGATAAACTCATGAGCAGGGCGCTTAATATTATCAATATCGCAGGTGCTTTTTTCATTTAGTTTTTTCTCTGCCTTTGCCATGAAGTAATGCTTCGGGGTGTCTCTCGAGATAATCAGCGAGATTTCGAACTGAGCGGGCGGCGGCCGACAGTTCATTTAAGGCCGTGACAAGATTTACGGCGGCGGGTGAGTCGGGCCGCGCGATCTGCATGGCGGAACGGACGGCGCTTAGAGTCTTTTCAATACTTTTGTCCAACTTGACAACTTTGGTGTTCAGGTGCCGGGTCAGGGTGTTGAGATTACCAAAACTTTTGCTGAGGGGGCCGTTAGCCCGCACCAGTTCATGAATTTCGTCAAGGGTGGTATTTAGGGTGTGAACGGCCTTTAACAGATCAGGCGAATTGGTGAGACGATTGGCGCCCTGGATGGCTTTCAGCAGTCCCCGGCCAATTTTATTGAAGGGAATTTTATGTATTTCCGCCAATACATCAGCAGCATTTCTCCGTAATGTATCCATGGTGGACGGAATAGTGGGGATCTCTGGGTATTTGCCGGTCATTAGTAGTTTTTTGGGGGGAAGATTGGGGTAAACATCGAGTTCGATAAAGAGTTGTCCCGTCAGCAGGCTGCCCGTCTTTAATTGCGCCCTCATACCGTGTTGAACCATGAGGGCCGCTAACTCGTCAGGCGTATGAGTTTTCAGAAATCCGGAGGGGGTTAGACGCTCCGGCTCAAGTTCAACGACCACCGGGGTCTCTAAAATCATGGTTTTGGGGTCAAAGGCAATGGCCATGTCCGTGACCCGGCCGACCTTGATGCCCCTGAACTCCACCGGTGCCCCCTCAGTCAGGCCCCTCAATGATTCATCAAAATGCAAGAGGTAGGGAACTTTTTTGACATATTTAGATTCACCGATGCTTTTTAAATTCTTGAATAATTTAAATATGGTTCCCTGCTTGCTCGGCTGGTTGGAACCTCCGGCAGTGATGGGCGTGTTAAAAGAAATACCTCCGGTGATTAATGTGGCAAGAGACTGAATATTGATATCTAATCCTTCTATGCCGTAGGAAATGTCAATTCCAGTCATTTGCCAGAATTGACTCGTGTCTTTCACCAGCAAATCGTAGGGCGATTTAATAAAAATGCCGATGATTACCCCATCACCGCCCTGGGCTAATTTGTAGTTCACCACCCGCCCGACCTTAACGCCGCGGTGCAGAACCGCTGTCCCGGGAAAGGCAGAACCGAGATTAGCCGCGTGGAGTTTGAACTGGGTGCCATGCTCCTCCGCAAGTACTCCTGGAGGATTTTCAAGCCCCTTAAAGGTCAGGGCCGGAGGGCCGGGCCGGGGATCAAGGCTGATATAGACCCCTGATACTATGGTCTCAAGCCCGGAAATTTGGCTGCCGCCAATCCGGGGCCGTACTACCCAGAATCTGGTGTTTTTGGACATGAATT
>JAJSAA010000125.1 GCA_024274995.1 Deltaproteobacteria bacterium | reverse complement strand
TGGTTTGTGAAAACGATGCCTATCCCGCTCTTGACATGGCGGGTATGCGTGGTAATAAGATCAACAATCTGGTGCGGGTGATTCCTGTCCGCTGTCTTGGTTCGGTAAATATGGTTTGGATCAAGGATGCCATGTCTTCAGGGATGGACGGCGTTATTCTGTTGGGTTGCAAGTATGGCGATAACTACCAATGCCATTTCGTTAAGGGCTCGGAGATTGCCAACAAGCGTATGGAGAATATCGGTGAGACCCTGGGGACTCTGGGGCTGGAACCGGAGCGCTGTGTGTCCAAGCAGATTGCCATTACCGATTATGATACCGTTCCTGATGTGATTAACGAATTTGTTGAAGAGATTATTGAATTGGGGCCAAACCCCTTCAAGGGTTTCTAAAATAATTTTGCTTAAAAAATAAGCGGACAATTATCGATTGGGGGATATCTCCGGTGCTGGTTGTTCGCTTATTTAATAGGGTAGATTGTTTTTTTTATGGCAGGCATGGAAGATGAAGGTGTCAAATTGGTCTTGGTGGATGCCGGGGATTTTTGATAACACAACAGGAGAAGACAAATGCAGATCAATCCAGATTTGAAATTCATTAGGTATCTTAAGGGAGCGGGTGGTGACACCCTGAAAAAATGCTTTCAATGTGCAACCTGCTCAGTAGTATGCCCCTTGTCCGGAGATGATAAACCCTTTCCGCGTAAGGAAATGATCTGGGCTCAATGGGGTCTGAAGGATAAGCTGGTTGCCGACCCCGATATTTTTCTCTGCCATCAGTGCGGAGATTGTACGGCTTACTGTCCACGAGGCGCTAAACCAGGTGATGTGTTAGGCGCTATTCGGGCCTATGCCTATACAGAGTACGGCTTTCCCTCCGGCCTGGCGCGTCTCGCGACAGCCGCTAAAAATTTGCCGCTCTTGATCGGTATTCCGGCGGCTATTATCTTGATAATGTGGTACATATCCGGCGGCATGCATCTGCCTACTGGTGAGATAGATTTTGGTCATTTTTTTGGGCACTGGGACTTCAGGTACCTGACCAAGACCACTATGTTTATTGATCTTATCATGTTGCCTGCTGCGGGTCTCGCTGTGTTTTCAGCCTATAAGGGGGTAACCAGCATGTGGAAAAGGATGTGTGAAGGAGCCAACGCCAGTCCGGAGTGGCGGCCATCCTGCGGTAAGTTCATGAATGATTTTTTATGGCCCTCCGTCAAGGAAATCCTCTCCCATGATCGTTTTAATGAGTGTGGAGTCAATAAAGACAGAGCTAGGGGGCATAAACCCCTTATGTATGCCTTTATCGGCCTACTGATTGTGACTACTTATGGCTTTATCTCCAAGGACTTCATCGGTATTTTTGTTCCGTCTCTGCATGGTCCTCTGCACCTCTATGATCCGTTTAAAATTCTGGCCAATGTCAGTGCCGTGGCCTTGATTTACGGTATCTTTATTCTCTGGGGTAATCGTTCTCGTGAGGAGAGTGAAGGCGGTAAGCAGGGTACCTTTTATGACTGGTTCCTGATTTACGAAATTGCCGCGGTGGGTGTAACTGGTATTCTTGCTGAGTTAACCCGGCTGGCCGGCCTACCTTTTCTGGCTTATCTCTTTTATTTCTGTCATCTCGTCTCTGTTATGATGCTCTTTCTGTATATGCCTTATACAAAATTTGCCCATATGGTATATAGAACCTTTGCCATGGCCTTTGAGCGTTATCGTGACAGCGGTTTTGCCAACAGTGTTGAGGCGGACTAAAAACGAGATTATTGTTAAAAAAACTATTGCAGTATCCTCTCTCTTGGGTTATGTTCCCGCGTTATGCTGGCGTAGCTCAATTGGTAGAGCAACGGTCTTGTAAACCGTAGGTTGCGGGTTCGAGTCCCATCGCCAGCTCCACTTTTTTTATTAAATTTGCATAAAGTAACTTATATCCAGTTGTTGGATGACCCTTTTTTGGATTGACTGGAGGGGTTCCCGAGCGGTCAAAGGGAACAGACTGTAAATCTGTCGGCGGCGCCTTCGGAGGTTCGAATCCTCCCCCCTCCACCAATTTTATTCGAAGGTCTTTCCTGTTGTACCTGTAAGCGGGAATAGCTCAATTGGTAGAGCATCAGCCTTCCAAGCTGAGGGTCGCGAGTTCGAGTCTCGTTTCCCGCTCCATTTTAGATAGTTATGCAGGCTTTATTTGTTGGCCGGCACTTTTTTTAAAGCAGAACAGGCCGATTTTTAATGCCCACGTAGCTCAGCAGGTAGAGCACTTCCTTGGTAAGGAAGAGGTCACCGGTTCAAGTCCGGTCGTGGGCTCCAATAAGGTTGAATATTAAGTCGGTAACCATTCGCAGCTCAGGCTTTTCGGTATAATCATCTAAAACCGCTAAACCTGTTTGATAGGCCTTCGTAGTATTGACGGGTTGTAAATGTGGATGGGTGTGCCTGATTTAGTTTGAATCGTAATTTTTTAGTAAAGAAAATTAGTAACTATTCGACCAGGGCGGATAAACTGCTGTAAGTTGTAACTGTTCAGAAAAACGTCATATCTGGATTGGGCGTATCTAAATAGTTACGAAAATTAATTGGTGTGGAGGGGTAATATGGCTAAGGAAAAATACGAGAGAACAAAACCGCATGTAAATATTGGTACCATTGGTCACATTGATCATGGCAAGACGACCTTAACTTCCGCCATTACCCGGGTTTTAGCGACTAAGGGTTATGCCAAGAGTACGGATTTT
>JAJSAA010000124.1 GCA_024274995.1 Deltaproteobacteria bacterium | reverse complement strand
GGTGCCTGGAAAGCTGGACAGAAATTGGCTGTGCATGGCTGGATATACAGTATTCAAGACGGGATATTAAAAGATCTGGATGTTTGTGTTACAAATTTAGACGAAATATCTCAGATTCACCGAATCAAATAGCATTTAACTACATTGAAAGGGCCTGCTTGGGGTCACCTTCAGGTTTAAAGGATGAATACCAGATTCAGCAGCCCGATGATGCCGCCTAACAGGGCACCGAAGAGATTGATATATTTGAATTGCTCCTCCATTATACCTAAAAGCAGATTTTCGAGCTGAAGGAGATCCAAGCCGTCCACCTTTTTGCTTACCATCTGCTCCAGGTTCAGGGAATCCAAAAGCCCCGGTACCTCGCGGGCCATGAGGAGATTGCTTTGCTCGATAATATATTCCGCCAGGCTGCTTTGCACCGCCTTGGGTAGGAAATTATGTAGCGGGCCGATGGGGTGGCGGAAAAGTTTATGTTCCAGCAAACCGCCTAGCAGGTGGTCTAAAACCTGCTTGACTTCACGGGAACGAAACATGGTTACCACCTCCCGTGCGGCCCAGTCCTTGCCACGCCCCATACCATTACTGCCGAATAAACGGACGATAACCTCCTGAATAGGTGAGTTGGACAGCTCTTTCAAAGCCTCGCTTAACAGATTGATAACCATGGCGGTTAAACGGGGCTCCCGCAGGGCGCGGGCGGTCTGCGCTGCCAATTCCCGCTGGATATGGTATAGTTTTTCCTCCTCTACATTGGCCAGCAATTCTGACAGGGGCTGATCCAGAAGGTTATTTATCCAGCTGTTTAAAATACCCCGCAGACGTTCCTGCACCTCCTCACCCTGCAGCCAGGCGGAAAGCTCCGCGCCGTGTTCATCCAGATACTCCCTGACCTTGCCCTCAATAAGTTCCGGAGAAATGAAACCGGCGGCCAGGGCGGCCATGGGGCCTAAGCCGGCAATAAAATTATTAATAGCGCCGCAGACGGCCTTGACTATTTTATCCCGGCTACCGGGTTCTTCAGCTATTCGGGCGGCCTTGGCCAGCAGGGCAGGGGTCTCCCGCTCAACGAAGCCAAGAATAAAATCAGGAATGGCGGCTGGCAGCAATTGGCGCGGCGTTCGTTCCGCCGCCATTATCTCCCGCAGTTTTTGCTCAATGTAATTACTTAGCCATTCCTCTGTTCCGGGGCTGGTCAGCATGTTACGTGCCGCCTTTTCGAGGACGGCCAGCATACGGGCCTGGGCCTCGGCGGGCAGAACCGTTGTGAGAGGTTTAGCGGCGGTCTCCTCAATATGGTTGGCAATGATTACCGCCATCTCTCTGGCAAAAGCATCACCGGCGAGATGATTATGAACAATCTTCAGGCCGCGCCAGCGCAGAATCTTTAAGCCCGCCTCAAGATAGGAGGTGAAGCGTTTGGGAACAATACTGCTCAGCGGCCCCAGGTCCCGGTTTAAAAGCCCCTGTACCTTGGTGTCAATGACCAGAGCTAACTGCTTTTTGAAGGCCCTGCCGTTTAAGGCCTTGGTTATATCACTACTGGTCAGCAGATGGCGGCCCACCATACGACCCATGTTAATGGCCAGCTCATGGCGTTTGGCTGGAATAACCCCAGGGGTCATGGGCAGTCGCCAACCAAGAAACCGCCAGGGTTTAAGGGGCCGAAACAGCATGCGAATAGCAACATAATTGGTCATATAACCAATAAAGGCCCCTACTAACGGCGGGGCCAGATAGATAAAAATCTGGTGCATGATAATTTATTAAAGAGGTTGTTTAAATTTTAAGATTAAAAAAAGCGTTATGACCCTTTGGTATAGGAAATGGGTAATATCAAGAGGGCGTATTGCAATACGCCCCTATTTTGCGCCCATAAAATGGCTTATTAGTTTGTAATTTTGAAACCTTCAATTTTCTATTTTCGCAACATTCGGCCCAGGGTCTGATCCACGGCCAGGGCCTGTTCCATTCTGTCGTCTAAAAATTCCTCGGAAAAATAGGCCCGGTTGTCCTTAATGGCAGCCCTTAATTTATTCATATCCCGCCTGCTGGCCATCCGCATGACCTCTATGAGATTCTGCTGGAATGAATCCAATATTTGGTTACCCGCTCCTCCGGCAATGAGAATTTCTGCGTAGGTGGCGGGATTCTGGGCGTGGACGCGGGCCATGCCTAAAATCCCGTACAGCGAGGTCAGTGTCGAGTGACTGGCAATGTCGTCCGGGGCGATTTGATTGTCCTTCAGGGCCATGGCCATGGCGAGAGAGATGGCGGTGGGCAGTTTCTGGCTCACTCCCATGAGCAGATCATGGCGGGCCGGACTGTCTTGGAAAATATCGGCCCCGTGTTTATAGAGAAAGGCCTCAAATTCACCGCAGAAACGACCGCTGCGACTGGTGCGAACCACGACGGCATTCTTGTCCTTCATGGCGGCAGTTTTCGGCCCCCAGAGATTATGTACCAGCATAACCTCCACCTCCAGCAGGGTGGAATCAAGGGCGGCTTTAATGGTCTCCTCTGCCGCCCCCACCAGTAAGATCAGGGCCTGGCCCGGCCGCAGCAGGGGGCCGTATTCCCTGATCGTGGAAGGGGTGGCGCTGATGGGTACACAGATAATCACCACATCCACCTCTGGAATCATCTCGGCCGGCCGCATCCTGGTGGAACGGCCGCAGAGGGTGGTCTGGTACCCCTCATTGCGTAACTTATCGGCAAACCAGCGGCTCATGGCCCCGGTGCCGATGAAGCCAAAGGATTTAATAAATTTCTGGCGCATATCAACCCTGGGAAAAGAGCCCAGGGTTTTGATGGCGTGCGGCTCCTGAATAACCTGGTTTTGCAGGCAGGTTAAAACGTCTTCAAGGGCCGGGTCGTCACGGTGGCCTTCGACCTCGATATAGATTTTCAGCTTCTGGGTCTTTATATCGCTTTCAGATTGCAGATCAATGATATTGATGCCCCGCCGGGTAAATTCACCGAGAATATCATAGAGCAGACCAACCCGGTCGTTAAGGGGAATGGTGAAAAGGGCGGTGGCATCATAGCCGGTGGGCACTGTCATTTCAGGGCCTAAAATGGCAAATCTCGTCCGGTTATGGGGGGCGACATCAAGATGCCGAATAATCAGGCCCTGCTCCTTCAGAAGCGCCGAGGTCTCAATAATACCGTAACCTGCTTTATTCTCTGCCCTGATATCGGCCACCGCCTCTGTGACATCATGGACAGCGAGCAGCGAGGCATCAGGGTATTTTCCGCCGATAAAGTCCTCACATTGTTTAAGGACAGACATGGTACCTACAAGGATCTTAATCGGCTCCATCCGCTCCAAGCTGCCGAGGGAGAGCTGAATGGGCAGGACAATATTATCAATCCAATATCCCCGCCGCAGATGTTCAAGGGCTTGAATATCCTTAATGCCGCCTTCTCGGGTATTATAAATGGGCAGAATGGCAAAATCTGTTTCACCGTGTGCCAGAGCGTCAATAACCTTGTCGGTGTCCGGATAGAGAACAATCTCCGCCTGGGGGAGATAGCTGCCGGCCGCCTGCCAGGTCTGGGATCTCTCCGGGCCTAATGCTGCGACTTTAACCATAACTCTGCCTACTTCTCATGATGGCAGCCGCAGCCACAACCATCATGATGACTATGCCCGGCCGGGCTGTGACGCAGGATGCCCCGCAGTTGTTCCTTTAAATCATCGGGGGCGTACTCCAGGCAGTAGAGAAGCGCCTCATCCTGCTCCTTGCTGTCCTCCCCGGCATTCATACAGATATTTAAGGCTTCCTCAAATGAACTAAATGACATTTGTAATTCTCCTAAGCTGGATAAACCAGAATATTTTGTCTATAACCTTCAATCCCCGGCGGGTATTTGCGTCTTAACGGCTTAATCGTAAGCGCATGTAGCAGGGTGTTCATGGAGCGCTTACGTGGAATCGGTAGTTAAGATTGGCAGAGTGATGGTAAAGGTACAACCCTGGCCTGGGGCAGATTCGCAGTCAATGATACCGTCTAACTCACTAATGATACCATAGATAATTGAAAGTCCCAGGCCAGTACCCCGGCCGGTTTCCTTGGTACTGAAAAATGGCTCAAATATCTTTTCCCGTACCTCCGGTGTCATCCCCTGGCCATTATCAATAAAGCGGGTAACCAATTGCTGGCCCCGCGGCTGGAAATCAACCTCTATGCGGCCGTTATCCACCTCTTCTAAGGCATCCATACTGTTTTGGATCAAATTGGTAAACACCTGCTCCAGCTTGGAGATATTGCCATACACCTGGGGCAGGTTATCGGCCCTGGTTACTAACAGTTCTACCCCTCCAGCCTTGATCTTCTGTTTGAATAAGATCAGAGCGCTGTCTAAGGCCTCGGGCATATTTGTCGGATGCCGTTCATCACTGCTGTTACGGCCAAAGGTACGCAGATGGTCTATAATCAGGGTAATACGGCGGATTTGTTTTTGCGATTCATTAATATCTTCCAGCAGTTCAGTAATACTGAGGGCTTGATTTTCAATATCGCGGGCCGTAGATTCCAGAGCTATTTTGATGAAGGTCAGAGGCTGATTTATTTCATGGGCGATACCAGTGGCTATCTGACCCAGCGAGGCCATTTTGGCCTGCGACATCATCTTAATTTCAGCCTCTCGGTTTTGCCGCTCAAGCTTGGCCTGCAGGTCAATATCGGCGATTAATTGTTCATTGGCCGCCTGCAGGGCCTCATTTTTCCCGGCCAGAATCTTGAGCAGGCGTTTATTTTCTCTGGTTAGCTGATACTTATCAACGGCCTGGGACAGAATACTTCGTACCTGGTCTATATTCCACGGTTTATTGATGTATTGATGAATATGGCCCTGATTTATGGCCAGGATGATGTCCTGCGGATTGATATAACCGGTGAGAATGATGCGGATGGGGGCGGTATCCATCTCGTAAATTCTGGTCAGCATCTCCACGCCGCTCATGCCCGGCATACGCTGGTCAGCGACAATCACGGCGATATCATGATAGGTCTTAAATATTTCTAGCCCCTCATTACCGGAAATGGCGGTTATAACCTCAAACTCATCCTTAAATGATGCGGCAAAATTACTTAGATTGATCTTTTCGTCATCTATATAGAGTATTTTTGCCTTTGCCATTTTATTTTCCGCCCCTTTAAGTGTCTAAACGGTATAAATCCTCAAGGCGAATGATTAACTCATCTTTCCCTTCGCCGGTTTTGGCTGAGAATAACAGCCGCTGATCCGGCGATATACCAAGTCCGGCGTCCAGGGCCGCGGCATGACGCAGACGCTGACCCCTGGCAATTTTATCAATTTTGGTATAAACTGGCAGGGCCGGGACATTAATTTCCCGCAGCCAGGAGATAAGTTCAAAATCCAGGCTCTTCAAGGGATGGCGAATATCAAGAATAACCACCACGCAACGCAGGGACTGTCTGGTTTCTATATAGTCGGCGATCAGTTGCTGCCACAGGCCCTTCATGCTGTGGGGAACCTTGGCGTAGCCGTATCCGGGCAGATCAACAAGATAGGCCTTCTCATCCACCAGAAAAAAATTAAGGCTCTGGGTCTTGCCTGGTCTGGAGCTGACCTTTACCAGTTTCCGCTGGTTGACCAGCTTGTTAATGAGGCTGGACTTCCCAACATTAGAGCGGCCGGCAAAGGCGATCTCCGGCAGGGTATCCTCGGGCAGCTGCTTCATATTAAAGGCACTGGCCAAAAATCTAATCCTGGCGTAATTAGGCATACTATAATCCGGTTTATTAATTTGACCTGTAAAGTCCGGTAAGCGCAGACCCCGAGATGGGGAGCTGAACAGTTTACCGGTAGGCTAAAGAACCTTGGAGAGGGGATACTCTATAATACCCTCAGCCCCGGCTTTTATAAGACGCGGAATAATGTCACGCACCTCATGTTCCGAGATAACTGTTTCCACCGAGCACCAATCCTTGTTATAGAGATGGGCTATGGTGGGGGCGTTCATGCTGGGCATCAGAGCAATAACCCGCTCCAGGTTGTCGTTGGCCACATTTAACTTCAGGCCCACGATATTATCGGCCTTCAGGGCCCCCTGTAGGAGCATGGCTATATTCTCAATCTTCTCCCGCTTCCAGGGATCATCCCAGGACTTTTTGTTGGCAATAAACTGAGTGTTAGACTCTAACATCTCATAAATTACCTTTAGGCCGTGGGCACGGATGGTGGTCTCAGTCTCGGTGACTTCAACAATGGCATCGGCCAGCTTTGAAACTACTTTGGCCTCGGTGGCGCCCCAGGAAAATTCTATATCAACATTAATTTTTTTATCTTTAAAAAAATTCCTGGTGAAATTTACCAGCTCGGTGGAAATCTTTTTCCCCTCTAAATCCTTTAGACAATTAATGTCTGAGTCTCCCGGTACCGCTACCACCCAGCGGGTCGGTTTGCGGCTGACTTTGGAGTAGACCAGATCTGCTACTATCACGACATCGGATTCATTTTCTAGTGTCCAGTCCTTGCCGGTAATTCCGGCATCCAGAATTCCATCTTCAATATAGCGGGACATTTCCTGGGGCCGGCAAATGGAACAGGACAGCTCTGAATCATCAATTTCGGGGAAATAATTGCGGGAGACGGTCTTGATCTTCCAGCCCGATTTGTCGAATAATTCAATGGT
Source organism: Deltaproteobacteria bacterium (assembly GCA_024274995.1). Lineage (GTDB taxonomy): Bacteria > Desulfobacterota > Desulfobulbia > Desulfobulbales > VMSU01 > JAADIV01. The sequence goes on along the minus strand of JAJSAA010000124.1, from coordinate 2,761 downwards.
CGCCTTTTCCAGGCTGCCTTTAGGGATACCAAGTTTTAGCAGCTTCATTTTTTATAAACCTCCGCCGGATCAAATACCGGCTCATCTTTAATCTCAAAATCATCGGCCCGCAGACGGCGGAAAAAACAACTGCGGTAGCCCTTATGACAGGCAGCTCCGCCCTGCTGTTCAACGAGATAAATCACGGTGTCCTCATCGCAGTCTAATAGTATTTCCTTGATTATCTGATAATGCCTGGACGATTCGCCCTTTAACCACAATTTGCTCCGGGAGCGGCTCCAGAAATGGGCCTTGCCGCTGGCAATGGTTTGCTCCCAGGCCTCTTTATTGATATAGGCCAGCATCAGGACTTCGCGGCTTGCATAATCCTGGACAATTACCGGCAGCAGGCCGCCACCCTTTTTAAAATTTAATTCGGTCATCTTTGTCTCCCTGTCCGGCGGACACTTTCTCCTTGTATTTCTCGCAGATTAATTCCACAATCGTGGTAGAATATGTCCATCAGGAATATTTGTCAAGGGCCGGCAACGGTAAAGCGTTAAGGGTCAAAATCCAGTCAGGATGGACAAAATTTTTATTTAAAATTAATCCAAGCTTGGGTAGTATAGCTCTTTTTGTAATTTTCTTCCACTCTAAACGCCATTTATGACATCTGACAGTCTGCAACAAAGTAAAGATATTCTTAGTAATATCCGTGAATATCTGCGTGTGGAGAAGGAGGCGCTCTTTAATTTATTGCAGAACCCCCGGATTACCATATGGAAAGATATTGATATCACTGTCATAGAAGATAAATTAAAGATAATGGGGATTTCCTCTCAGGAGCTACAGAAGGCCCTGCAGGGCCTTCCGCGCCAGGCCAAGGGGGCCGCCGCCCATATCAAATTATGTAATAACGAAATCGGCAACCAGTTGGCCGATTTGATTGACTGCCGTGATCCAGAACTGGCCTTGCGGGCCGCCCTTCAACTTGAGAAAAAAAGCAGGCTGCTTGGTGCATTGCTGGCCCCGCTGCATCAGCTGACAGATAAGTTCTTTCGTGCTGACCAAAAAATTCGCCAGCTCCTTAGTTTTGAAAACATCCTGCCCCTGGCCAGGCATATAACCAATCAGCAGACCCATGTATTTAAAGAAGGTCTGGAAGTTTACCGGCTATTGACCGCGAGCGCAGAAATCAAGGATGGCGATCTGCCGGGCATCGCGGCCTTAAGCCGTCAGGCCACGCAGTTGCAGTCCCGTTTCCACCATGTTGAAATTCTTAATTTCCCCCGCCCGGTGGAAGAGATTCTCTATGATTATCTTGAGCTTGGTACCAATACCATAGAACAATTGCTGATCTTCAATAAAAAAACGGCGGACATATTATCCGCGGATCAAGAGAATATAAAGGCTCTTAACCGCCGCTTTCCAGAACTTGCCGCCACGGAGAATACCGAGGAGTTATTAAATGGGGTGTTGAAGCAGGCCGCCGCCGTCTCCCGGTTGTTAAGTGATTTATACCACAAGCGTGAGACGGTTAAAACCTGCGCTAAGATTGCTGAAAGTCTTGAATTCTTGAATATTTATCATTTGACACTGAAAAATAAGATTATTCCAGCTCTGCAGGATGAAGTCAAAAAAAATAATTCGCTGCTGAACCCCGTTACTTTGAGCAGCAAAAAGACCAGAGACTTTTTTACCGGCCCCAAGGGTATCATTCGCTCCATGAAGCTGATGGTGAGTTCACTAAAGGGGCATAAGGCGCTTAATCAGGTTGAATTACAGATAATTTTAGAAAAGGCGGTTAACAGTTGTAAAACAATTCACCTCAACTCAAAGAAAGAGGGACGGGAACTGCAAAATTTTATTGATAGTCTGATTAATCATTTTTCCAAGCCATTTCCCTATGAGGTAATATTTATGTTGGTGAAGCAGACAATTACGGCCTATGGCCAGGCTGCCGAAAAAATGGTTAAAAACTACGGGGTTAAAAAAAATCTGCAGAATATTACCCCGGTCAAATTGCCGGCCAGCTTTGAGAAACTGGCGCTGCTCGTAGAAAAAAAGCAAAAATCTTTTATTAAAGCCAATCAGGGGGGATGAACAAATAATGAAAGCGAAAATTGGAGATAAGGTCATTGTGGTCTATGATGGTTTTCTGGAAGCCGGTGAGGTTTTCGAATCCTCAGAGGCCAGCGGGCCGCTGGAATTTAAAATCGGCATCGGAGAAGTGCTGCCGGCCTTTGAGGAGGCGGTAATCAATATGGAAGTTGGAGAGACTAAAACCTTTACCATTAAGGCGGCTCAGGCTTATGGCCCCGTTAAACCGGAGCTTATTCACCGGATGGAGCGCAGTACGCTTCCTGATCACCAGAACCTGCATCCCGGTATGGTGCTGGGCATGAAAATTGAGCATGAGGGTAGTAAACATGAGATACCAGCCTTGCTCACTACCTTGGACGAAGAATTCGCCACCCTTGATTTTAATCACCCCCTGGCCGGCAAGGATCTAAAATACAAGCTGACCCTGCGGGAGATTAAATCTGCCGCGGCCAGTGGCTGACAGTTTAACGCCGACGGTCTTGAGCATTGCTGGTTCCGACCCCTCCGGGGGGGCAGGAATCCAGGCTGATCTCAAGACATTTACTCGCCTGGGAGTCTATGGAGCTGCCGCCATAACCTGTCTCACGGCCCAGAATACTATGGGTGTTACCGCCGTCTATCCCCTGGCCCCGGAAATTGTCGCTGAACAGGTGCGGGTTGTACTCGCTGACCTCCGGGT